>JAJXXB010000166.1 GCA_021781315.1 Actinomycetes bacterium
AACAACACTGCCTTCACCCCCGAGGAGCCCAGATCGACTCCGAGCAGGAGCGTCGGGTCAGGCACTTCGCGCCGCGTCGATGAAGCGCTTGACGCGTTCGGGATCGACCTCGTTCCAGGTGTAGCCGTCGCGCTTGAGGTCGCTGCCGACGATGCAGCCGTCAGCGTGCTTGAGATAGCTCTGAATGGTTCCGGCCTTGGCCCCGGTGTTGAGCAACACGGGGATCGACGGGTCGAGCGCGTCGCGCACGTCGGCGACCGTTCCCACGTCAGGCTCGCTGCCCGCCATCGGGCCCGAGACGAGGATCACGTCGGCCAGACTCGAAACGACCGTCGAACGCGCCATCTGCGCGGGCGAGCGTCCACCGACGCTCGAGGCGAACTCGGGCGTCACGTTGGCGAAGATGGCCAGGTCGTCGCGGCCGAAGTTGTGGCGATTGCGCAGCAGCGTCGCGGCGTCCGGATTCCAGGCGCCCATGTCGGACTCCCAGGAACCCGTAATGACCTCGCGCATGAAGGCCGCCCCGGTGGCAACGCCGATCGCGAGCGCGCATTGGGCGTCCCAAAGGAAGTCCACGCCGAAGGGCCGATCGCTCGGACGGCACTCGGTCACCACGCGGGTCATCACCGCCGAGGCCTCGAGGCCCGCGTGCAGCTGGTAGGGCCGGTCGCCTTCGTTGCAGAAGAGAACGGCGTCAAAACCTCCCTCGAGCAGGACCGCGGTGTCACGCTTGACGTGATCGATCAGTCCCTGGACGCCGGCCGCGGCGTCGTAGAGCGGCGTACCCGGCAGCGGGGGTACGTGGGCCATCGCGATGAGCGGCTTGGCGACGTGGGGAAACAGCTCTCGAAACCGGGACATTATTCGTTCTCCTCTGCGAAGGGCTCTACGTGGATGACCTCGACGTCCTGGTCGCGCAGGCGACCGATGACCTCGTTGTCGGGTGAAGCATTGGTGATCAGGACGTCGATGGCGCTGACCGGCTCGATCGTCACGAGGGCGACGCGACCGATCTTGGACGCGTCGGCCAGCACGATCTTTCGCCGTCCCGAGGCGAGTGCCGCACGCTTGACGTCGGCGTCATCGAGGTTGTACTCGGTCAGCCCGGCCTCCTCGCTGACGCCGGCCACACCGAGGAACACGGCGTCACAGTGCAGGTCCGCGAAGGAGTTGATGGCCCGCAGGCCCACCAGGCTCATCTCGCCGTGGCGCACCACGCCGCCCGTGACGATCGTGCGCACGAGGGGCTTGCTCGCCAGCTCGGTGGCGATCAGCAGAGAACTCGTGATCGCGGTCACGGACAGGGTCTCGGGGATCGCCTTGGCCATCTCGTGGGTGGTGGTTCCCACGTCGAGCACGATGGTCTCGTTCTCGCGCAACATCGCGGCCGCGGCCGCGCCAATGCGCCGCTTGGCCTCCGCCTGGTGCGCCGCGCGCTGGAGGACCGGTGGCTCGAAGGATCGGCTCTGGACCGAGATGGCGCCGCCGCGCGCGCGCCGGGCCAGACCCTCCATCTCGAGCAGGTCGAGGTCGCGGCGGATCGTCATCTCCGACGTGCCGAAGTGCACCGCGAGCTCGGCGATCGACGCCTCGCCCTCGCGGCGAAGCCGTTCGGCGATGATCCCCCGGCGGGTCTTAGAGTCCATTGGTCCAGATTATGTAAATTTTTAACATTCTGCAACCACTAATTGAGAAATTTTCACAGAATCTTCCCACTTTCGTGTCAGAAAGTACCGGTTCCACGACATCGGGTCCGTCATTCGTCGCGCACATCCCAGGCGATCCACCCCGTGCGATTGCGCCAGTGCCCGCCGCTCTCAAGCAGGCGCGTCACCGCGCCCTGGAGGGCCGTGACCCGAGAGCTCTCGCGCGGGCGGAACACGAATTCGCGCACGTCCTCGTCGTCGTCGTGCCACGCGTCGACGAGTGTGAAGAGGCGCTGGAACGCCACGAGATTGCCCTCGCCGATCCAGTCGCCGAGTCGATCGTCGAGCATCCAGGACTGGCAGGTGACCAAGCGGCGCTGGGCGACGGGCCAGGTTCGCTCGAAGAGGTCGCGCGCCCGCTTGAGCGAGTTCGCCACCGCCTCCCCCGAGAGGTCCGCGCCGTCAGGGATGTGCAGTCCGATCGACGGATCGCCGGGCGCGAAGCCGACGCCGAGTCGTTCGACGTCGTCACCCTCGTACCAGGGGCGCGGCGCGAGGCTGCCCGCACCCAGTGTGACCCGGTGGTACTGCAGGCTGCCCACCGACACGAGCTCGCCGCGCAGTAGCGGCACCATCCACCATCCGGCGTCGACTCCGAGACTCGCGTGCTTGCGCCGGTGCAGCGCGACGTGGCGCGCGAAGGTCGCCAGACTGTCGCGCACCACGTCCTCGGAAAAGCCCGCGCGGCGCAGGAACGCACGGGTGCCGTCGCTGGCGAGCGCGACCAGATAGACGTAGAAGAGCCGTCCCCGGGGACCGGCGTCGTCGAGGTCGTCCCAGATCGCGATGGGTTCGTCGATCTGGCCGCGCTGACGTTCGACCATCGCGAGCATTCCCGCGAGCAGGCCGGTCCACTCCTCGCTCGCGACGACGTCGCCCCAGTGGCTCACGGCCTCGCGTGCGTCGTCGTCGGATAGGCCGAGGTCGACGAGGGCGCCCGCGAGCATCGTCGCGTCGACGCGACGCAACGCATCGGGCGTTGCGGCGCGCTCGCGGGCGAGTCCCGAGCGCATGGCCGCGATCGTCGCCGGCGCCGCCATCAGTCCTCGAGTGCCCGGTAGGCGACTCCCATGGCGTCGAGACGGGCCAGGTGTGCCCGCAGGCGCCCGCGGAACTCCTCGAGATCGCCCGCGGTCCCCCAGACGACCTCGCTGAAGGCGCACAGGCGTGGGAAGGCCATGTAGTCCAGGTGCTCGCGCGTCGCGATGTACTCGGTCCAGTGCTGGGCCTGGGCGCCACGCACGTGGTGAACGAACTCGGGCTCGAGTCGCGCGGGGACGACCTCGAAGCCGTAGACGCTCTCCCAGGTTGTCACGTGGGGCGCGGGCGCGATGGCCACGGGCTCCGCGGGATCGTCGCTGTTGAGCCAGTCGAAGTAGAGCGACTGCATTGGCGCCATCACGACGTCAAGTCCGCGACGCGCCGCCTCGACACCCTTCGCGGCCTCGCGCCAGGCCACGATCACGGTGCCGTCGGGCACCTCGGCGTCGAGGACCTCGTCCCAGGCGAGCACTTCATGCCCGCGCTGGCGCAGCAGGGTCGCGAGGCGCGTCGTATAGAGACCCTGGAGATCACGCGCCGACGTCAGGCCCCGATCGGCCATCACGCGCTGCGCCGCGGGGCTGACCTCCCACTCGACGGTCGGGCACTCGTCTCCGCCGATGTGCACCGGACTCGCGGGAAACAGATCGCCGACGTGGGCGACCGCCGCCTCGGCGAAGGCGAAGGTCGCCTCCTCGACGTTGAGGACGTGCTCGGAGATCCCCCAGCGCGTCCACACCTCAAGGACCTCGCCGGTGTTGCCCAACTCGGGATAGGCCGCGATCGCCGCTTGGGCATGTCCCGGCAGGTCGATCTCAGGCACGATCACGACGTGGCGGCCCGCGGCGTACTCGCGCAGTCTCACCAGGTCGTCGTCACTGAAGAACCCGCCGTGGGACACGTCGTCGTCGAGACCCTCGCGTTCGTGGCCCACCGGCGAGGAGCGACGGGTCGATCCCACGCTCGTGAGCCGCGGCCACCCGGGCACTGGAACGCGCCAGCCCTGGTCGTCGTTGAGGTGCAGGTGCAGGCGGTTCAGTCGGTGGGCGGCGATCAGGTCGATGAAGCGCATCACCGTCGCCACGTCGAAGAAGTGGCGCGCGACGTCGAGGTGGGCCCCTCGCCACGCGAAGCGCGGCGCGTCCTCACAGCTCGCACGCGCGACG
>JAJXXB010000235.1 GCA_021781315.1 Actinomycetes bacterium
TGTACAGGCTCATCGCCAGGCCCGACGTGGTCACCCCGATGGTCGACAGGAGCGCGAGGCCCACTGTCATGATCGCGGTGCCGGCGATGGGAAAGGGCCGGTACCGCCGACCCTTGGAGACCAGCTGTCCAGTGACGATGGAGGCGACGAAGAGCCCGATCATCATCGGGATCAGCCGCAGTCCCGAATTTGTCGGCGAGGCTCCGCGCACGTCCTGGAAGAACAGGGGCAGAAACGTCATTGCCCCGAACATTGCGAAACCGACGACGAAGCCGATCGCCGATCCGGAGGCGAAGACGCGATTGCGAAACAGGTGTGGCGCGAGGATCGGTTCCGAGGAGCGCCGCTCGACGACGGCGAAGATGACGCCCATCGCGACGCCGACCACCAACAGTGAGATCGACGGGACCGAGAGCCACGCGAAGGAGGTCCCACCCAGGGACGTGAAGAGGATCAGCGCCGAGGCGGCGATGGTGAGCGACACGATGCCCGCGTAGTCGATCACGTGGCTGCGCCGCTCGCCCGCCGCCGGCAGCACCGCGGCGGTCACGGCGAGCGCCACCAGTCCCAGGGGCACGTTGACGAAGAAGATCCAGCGCCACGAGAAGTACTCCACGATGAACCCGCCGAGCAGGGGGCCGATCACGGTCGCGGCGCCGAAGACCGCTCCGAAGAAGCCCGCGTAGCGACCCCGCTCGCGTGGCGGCACGATGTCGGCGATCACGGCCTGGCTGCCCACCATCAGTCCACCACTGCCCAGTCCCTGGATCGCCCGGAAGATGATGAGCATGATCATCGAGTTAGCCAGCCCGCACAGCATCGAGCCGATCAGGAACAAGATGATGGCGAGCTGGAAGTAGATCTTGCGCCCGTGCAGGTCGCCGAGCTTTCCCCACAGCGGCGTACTCACGGTCGAGGCGAGGAGGTAGGCCACGACGACCCAACTCAGATGGTTCGCGCCGTGAAGATCACCCACGATGGTGGGCAGCGCGGTCGCGACGATGGTGCCGTCGAGGGCGGCGAGCAGCAGGCCGAGCATCAGGGCTCCGAAGACGAAGTACAGCTCGCGCTTGGGCAGTGCCGCCCGTTCCAGATCAGTCACCCGAGACCCCTCACCGTCGCTACTCCGACGTCAGTGGCGGAGTGCCCGGAGTTTATCGGCGCACTTCGGAGCTCGATCCGGGCGATTACTAGTGTCGAACCATGTTCCGTCGCACGATGTCGCACGCCGCTCGCGGCCTCGACCACGACTACGCCGCGGCCGTGATGATCAGTGCGGGCGCGGCCGTGGGACTCCTCTGGTCCGGCCTCGCCGGCGCGTCCTACCAGCGCGCGTTCAACGCGTTCCCCTCGGCGATCACGGGCCTCGGGATCGGGTCGTGGCGCGACGTCATCGGTAGCGGACTGATGACGGTGTTCTTCTTCGCCGTGGGCCTCGAAGTGGCTCGCGAGCGCCACCACGGCTCACTTCGCGACCTGCGCCACGCGCTCGCCCCGATGCTCGCGGCCCTCGCCGGAATGGCTGGTCCGGCGATCGCACTCGTCGCGATCGGTCTCGCCCTTCGCAATCGCACTCTGGTGCACGGCTGGGGAATTCCCATGGCCACCGACATCGCCTTCACCCTCGCGGCGCTGGCGGTCGCGGGTTCGTCGCTGCCGCGCAGCCTGCGCACCTTCCTCTTGACCCTGGCGATCACCGACGACGTGGCGAGCATCGTCATCTTGGCCGCCACTGGTGCGACCCACGTGCGTCTCGCGGGACTCGCGGCGACCGGCGGTGCGCTGGTCGTGATCGCCACCGTCTCACGCTTTCATCGCTCGACGCCCTGGCGACTTCTCGTGTTGGTGGCCCTGTGGTGGGGGCTCGCCTACGCCGGCATCGAGCCACCGCTCGCGGGCGTGCTCGCCGGGCTGGCCGTGCCCTACGAGGCCCACCGCTCGATCCACCTCGAGTCGGCCGTGACCCGCGTTTCGACGGCGCTCGTCTTGCCGCTCTTCGCCGCGGCCTACTGCGGCGTGGCCTGGTCGCACCTCAGTGGATCAGCGTCTCTCACCATCGTCGCCGCCGTGGTGGTCGCCCGACTGCTCGGCAAGACCGCGGGCATCGCTCTCGGGGTGCGCGGGGCGCGACGTCTCGGAGCTCGATTCGCGAGCGACATCACGGGCGAGATGCTCACGGCGGCCGGGCTGTTGTGCGCCATCGGGCTGACCGTGCCCCTCCTCTTCGCCGGGACGCTCTATCACCCCGCCGGCGCGGTCTACGGCGCATTCGATCTGGGGCTGCTCGTCGCCTCGGTCCTCGCCGCCGTCGTTGGCGTCGTACTCTTACGCTCGGCGAGTCGCCGCAACATCGAGGGGGCAGCGTGAAGACACGATTGACCGAACTACTGGGAATCGAGCACCCGGTGATGCTCGCCGGCATGGGCGGTGTGGCGTATCACCAGCTAGTCGCGGCCGTCTCCAACGCGGGTGGATATGGGTGCCTGGGAGCCTCGACGATGTCGAGTGAGCACCTGGCGAGCGAGATCGCGGCCACGCGCTCTCTCACCGACCGACCCTTTGGTGTCGACCTGCTGACCGCGTTCCCCGAGACACTGGTCAAGAACGTGGAGATACTGATCGAGGGCGGCGCCACGACCTTCGTCGCGGGCCTCGGCGTTCCGCGCAACGTCGTCGATCTCTGCCATAGCCACGGCGTGAAGGTCATCTCCATGTGCGGCAAGGTCGACCACGCTCGCCGCGCCCTGGACGCGGGATGCGACGTCGTCGTCGCTCAAGGCACCGAGGCCGGCGGACACACGGGCCAGGTGGCGACCCTGCCGCTGGTGCCCATGATCGTCGACGCACTCGACGGGGCGATCCCCGTCGTGGCCGCCGGCGGCATCTTCGACGGACGAGGGCTCGCCGCCGCACTGGCACTCGGCGCCGACGGCGTCTGGGTCGGAACCCGCTTCATCGCCACCCCCGAGGCGCGTGCCGTCGCCGGTTTCAAGGAGGGCATCCTGCTCAGCCGCGAGGACGGCACCGTCATCTCGCGCGCCTTCAGCGGCAAGACGATGCGCGTCCTGAAGAACGACACCACGGCGATCTACGAGGCCAATCCGTCGCTGCTGCTGCCCTTCCCTGAGCAGCTCGCGGTCTCCATGCGCGACGGCACGTTCCATCTGGGCGGCGACGAGACCACGCCGGGGGTCGACCCCTCGCGCGAGGCCTATCCCGCCGGTCAGGCGGTGGGGGCGATCAGCGAGCTGACCCCGGCGGGCGACATCGTCACGCGCATGGTGCACGACGCCGAGGACGTCCTGGCCGCGCTGGCCCCCTAGAGGCCGGCGACCCCAACGGGACAGCTCACCCCGGTGCCGCCGAGCCCGCAGTAGCCGTTGGGGTTGGCCTCGAGGTACTGCTGGTGATAGTCCTCGGCGAGGTAGAAGGGGCCCGCGGGGGCGATCTCGGTGGTCAGTGGTCCGTATCCGGCGTCGTGCAGCCGCTCGGCGTAGGTCGTCGCGACGCGTCGTGCGACGTCGCCCTGCGCGTCGCTCGTGTAGTAGATCGCGCTGCGATACTGCGTGCCCACGTCCGCGCCTTGGCGGTCGCCCTGAGTGGGATCGTGGTTCTCGAAGAAATGGGCCACCACGTCGGCGTAGCTGAGACGCTGCGGGTCGAAGACCACCTTGACCACCTCGGCGTGGCCCGTCCGGCCCGTGCAGACCTCCTGGTAGGTCGGATTAGGGGTGAATCCGCCCTGGTACCCCACCGCGGTGGTGATCACACCCTCAAGGCGGTAGAAGGATCGTTCGGCGCCCCAGAAGCAGCCCATGGCCACGTAGGCCACTTCACTGCCCGCGGGGGCGTCGGTGAGCGACGTGCCCAGCACGAGGTGCGGACGGTCGACGACGATGGCTGCGCTTCGCCCGGCGAGCGCGTCGGCCGCCGAGACCATGGTGATTCGTGACGTCATATCGAGACTCTACGGGCCGGGCCGACGCGTTGCATCGGCCTAGTGTGGGCCCGTGTCCGAGCCGATCGACCCGCTAGAGGAGATCCTCTCAACGATCCGCGGCGCGGGCCGGCGCGTCACGGTCGCCAAACGACGCCTCGCGGAGGTGCTCGTCGCGGCCCGGGGGCACCGCAGCGCCGATGAATTGACGACCGCGGTGCAAATTCTCGCTCCCGAGGTGAGCCCGTCGACCGTCTATCGGCTCCTCGACGAGTTCGAGGAGCTCGGCGTGGTCGTGCACTCGCACCTCGGGCATGCCGCCGCGGTGTACCACCTCGCGGGTGCGGTCCACGGACACCTCGTCTGTCAGCACTGCGGCGCCACGGAGGAGATTCCCGCGGCTCACTTCGACGCGTTGAGTCGTGACCTGGTGACGACCTACGGATTTCTCCTCGACCGCCACCACGTCGCGATCTCGGGTACCTGTGCGCTCTGTCGCGAACGCGGCGAGGCGACGACGCACCACTAGGGGGCCAAAACCGCGCGTCGCGCGCTCGTCGCTAGTGTTCACAACAGATCATGCTGCGCGTCGACCATCTCACCAAGCACTACGGCGACACCGTGGCCGTGGACGATCTCAGCTTCGACGTGGCTCCCGGAGTCGTGACCGGGTTTCTCGGGCCCAACGGTTCGGGCAAGTCAACCACGATGCGCGTCATGCTCGGACTCGACCGGCCGACCAAGGGACAGACGTCGATCAACGGCCACGCCTACCGTGACTTTCCCGCTCCCCTACGCGAGGTCGGCGCCCAACTCGACGCGAAGTCGGTGCACCCCGGGCGCAGCGCCCGCAACCACCTGCGCGCGCTCGCGACCTCCAACTCGATCCCCCTGTCACGCGTCGACGAGGTCCTCGAGTTCGCCGGCATCACGTCCGTGGCGGACAAGAAGGTGGGCGGCTTCTCCCTCGGCATGAGCCAGCGCCTCGGCATCGCCGCGGCGATTCTGGGCGATCCGGGGGTGCTGCTCTTCGACGAACCCGTCAACGGCCTCGATCCCGAAGGCATTCGCTGGATCCGCGAGTTCTTCGCGACGCTCGCTCGAGAAGGTCGCACCGTCTTCGTCAGTTCTCACCTGATGAGCGAGATGGCCCTCACGGCCGATCAGATCATCGTGATCGGTCGCGGACACTTCATCGCCCAGGGTTCAGTGGACGATCTCACGCGCGACACCGCGGGAACGGTCTTCGTCGCGAGCACCGACAACGTCCGTCTGGCCCAGTGCCTGCGCGACGTGGGAGCGAGTGTCGCGGTGAGCGAGCGCGGACTCGACGTGGGCGCGGTGCCCAGCGCCAGAATCGGCGCGATCGCCCTGGAGAACCGCATCGCGCTCAGCGAATTGACCCCGCAGCGCGCCTCGCTCGAGGAGGTCTTCATGGAGTTGACGGCCGACTCGGTCGAGTACGGATCCGCGGGGACGGCCCCGTGAGCGGCGTGACCCTCTCTTCGGTCACCAGGTCCGAGTGGATCAAGTTCCGCAGCGTGCGCTCCACGCTGATGGGCGTGATCGTCACCACGATTCTCACGGTCGGGCTGGGGGCTCTGATCGCCACGGCGGTGCGGGCGAACTGGAACCAGATGGACCCCATCCGAAAGCTCGCCTTCGACCCGGTGTCGACGAGCCTCGGCGGCACGCTCTTCGCCCAGTTCGCGGTCGGGGTGATCGGCACGCTGTTCATCACCAGCGAGTACTCCTCGGGTTCGATACGCACCACGTTCGCGGCCGTTCCCCGGCGCGGTCTCGTGGTTGCGGGCAAGCTCCTCGTGCTCGTCGGATCGCTCCTCGTGGTGACCGAGGTGGTGTGCATCGTCACCTTCCTCCTCGGCCAGGGAATCTTCTCGGGCGTGGTGCCCACGGCGTCGCTCGGCCAGGGCGCGGTGCTGCGATCGGTTCTGCTCGGCGGCGTCTATCTCACCTTGCTCGCCGTACTCGGGCTCGCGCTCGGACTCATCTTGCGCCAGAGCGCGGCGAGCATCTCGACGTTCACGTCGCTGCTGCTCGTGATTCCGATCATTCTCTTCCTCCTGCCCCAGAGCTGGCAGAACGCCGCCACGAAGTTCATGCCCTCGGCGCTCGGCCGATCGATGATGTCAACCACCGCGCCGGAAAACTTCTTCGGGGCGTGGACGGCGACCACCCTGCTCGTGGTCTACGTCATCGTCGCCCTCGCGGTCGGTGTCGCCCTCTTGCTGCGCCGTGACGCCTGAGACCCCCCGACTCGACCTCGCGTCCACGCTGCGCACCACGGGCGCGGTGCGCGACTTCACCGACGAACCGGTCAGCCGCCGAGAGATCTACGACATCCTCGAGGTGGCGCGCCACGCCCCGTCGGGGGGCAATCGCCAGGGCTGGCGGGTCATCGTGGTCGAACGCGCCGACCTGCGCGAGCGCCTGCGCGACGCCTATCTCGACGCCTGGCACGACTACGTGGGACACCTCCTCGCCGGGGTGATCCCCTTCTCCCCGCTCGCCACGGACGCCGAGCGCGCCGCCGCGGCGGCCCAGCGCGATGCGGCGATCGCGGCCTCGCGGCCCGACGGCTTCGCCGAAAACCTGCACGCGGTCCCCGCGATGCTGGTGATCGGCGCCGACCTCGCGGCGCTCGCGGCCACCGACCGCGACCTCGCGCGCTACTCGATCGTCGGCGGCGCGTCGGTCTATCCCTTCGTGTGGTCGATCCTGCTCGCGGCTCGCGCGCACGGCTTGGGCGGCGTGATGACGAGCGTCGCGACGCGCAACGAAGACGCCGTGCGCGACATCCTCGCGATCCCACCCACCTGGGCGGTGGCAGCGATCGTGGCCCTCGGGCACCCGCGACAGCACACGACGAAGCTCACGCGACGCGCGGTGGAGGACCTGGCGCACCTGAACACCTTCGACGGACCGCCACTCGAGCGCGACTCCGCGGACTCCCACTAGTCCCAGAGGACGTGGGTGTCCTCGCCGAGGCGACGCGGGCCCCGACGGATCGCGGGGCGAGCGCCGTCGACGATCAGGGGCGTGCGCATCGCCGTGGTCTCGCCCGATGGCGTGGACATCGGACCCAGGAAGTCGCCACCGGCGATTTGGGCCTGGGCGAAGGCCTCGCCCACCGAGTAGATCGGTCCGTGGGGAATGCCGGCGTCACCGAGCGCCTCGAGCCACGCCGACGTCGTCCGAGTGCGAAAGATGGCGTTGAGAACGTCGCGCAGTTCGTTCAGGTGCGCGACGCGCTCGTCGTTCTCCGCCCACTCACGGTGACCGGACAACGCGTCGTCGTCGAGCACCGTCACCAGACGGGCGAACTGGGCGTCGGTTCCCACGGCGAGCAAGAGGAAGCCGTCGGCGGTCGTCACGGGTCCGTAGGGGGCGATCGAGGGGTGGTCGTTGCCCAGGCGCGTGGGCTCCACCCCGGTGGAGAGAAAACCCTGGGCCTGGTTGACGAGGGCCGTCATCGTCGACTCGAGCAGCGGCGCCTCGAAGCTGCGCCCGGCCCGTCCGGCGAGGCGCGCGTAGAGGCCCGTCACGAGACCGATGGCGGCGTAGAGGCCGGTCACCACATCCGCGAGGGGCGCGCCCACCTTGGTCGGCACTCCCCCAGGCTCTCCCGTGACCGCCATCAAACCCGACCGCGCCTGGGCCAGCAGGTCAAAGGACGGCTGGGCCGCCACGGGCCCGCCGCTCGAGGCGGGGGTGACGCTCACCCACACGCAGTCAGGGTTCTCCTCGCGCAGCCGGTCGATGCCGAGGACCGCCTTTTGGTGCGGAAGGTAGTTCTCCACGACCGCATCGGCCTGGCGCACCAGCGCGGCCACGCGTGCGAAGTCGCCGGGATCGCGCAGGTCGGCCACAACGTTGCGGCGATGGCGGTTGACCGCCAGGTAGTAGGTCGAATCGTCACCGAAGCGCGGCGGGGCGAGCGCGCGCACGGGGTCGCCGTCGGGGCCCTCAATCTTGATGACGTCGGCGCCGAGGTCGCCAGCGATCATCGCGCACAGCGGACCCGCGAGCACCCGGGAGAAGTCGAGAACCCGCACGCCCTCCAACGGCAGCCCGGTGCCGACGTTGCTCGCGTCGAGGTCCCACGTCATTAGAGGACCTTGGAGAGGAAACTCTGCAGTCGCGCCGATTGTGGATTGACGAGGACCTCGCGGGGATCGCCGGACTCTTCGATGACCCCCTGGTCGAGGAAGTAGAGCGAGTTGGCCACCTCACGGGCGAAGCCCATCTCGTGAGTCACCACGATCATCGTCATGCCCGACTTGGCCAGGTCCTTCATGACGTCGAGCACCTCGCCGACCAACTCGGGGTCCAGTGCCGAGGTTGGCTCGTCGAAGAGCATCAACTTGGGCTCCATGGCCAGCGCCCGGGCGATGGCGACGCGCTGCTGCTGACCACCCGAGAGCTGGCTCGGGTAGTTCTTCTCCTTGGCGACGAGGCCGACGCGGGCCAGGAGCTCGCGTGCGCGCACCACCGCGTCGTCGTTGGAGACGCCGCGAACCTTCACCTGACCGATGGTGACGTTGTCGAGCACCGTGAGGTGCTGAAAGAGATTGAAGCGCTGGAACACCATGCCGATGCGTGAACGCTCGGCGCAGATCTGCTTGTCGTTGCGCTCGTAGAGCTTTCCGTCACGGGCCTCGTAACCCACCAGATGGCCGTCGACACGCAGTTCGCCGGCGTCGTGCTTCTCCAGGTGATTGATGCAACGCAACAGCGTGCTCTTGCCCGAGCCCGAGGGGCCGATGAGGCACGTCACCTCGCCGCGCGCCACGGTGAGATCGACCCCGCGCAGGACCTCGACGGCGCCGTAGGACTTGTGCACACCGCGCGCCTCGACCATGGGCATCGGCGTCGTCACGACGACGCCTTCGCAATGGTCGAGCGGCTCGAGCCGAACTTGGCGGCGATGCCGCGCACGTCGTTGCGCAGACGCTGGATCGGGGTGGGTGGTGGGGTGCGCAGCGCACCCTTGGCGTAGTGGCGCTCGACGTAGAACTGGCCGGTGGACAGCACCGTGGTGACGATGAGGTACCACAGGCTGGCCACGATGAGCAGCGGCATGATCTCGTAGTTGGCCGAGTAGATGTTGGTGGCGGCACCCAGCAGCTCGACCAGGCTCACGGCGATGGCCAGTGACGTGGTCTTGAGCATGGAGATGATCTCGTTACCCGTCGGCGGGATGATCACGCGCATCGCCTGGGGCAGGATCACGAGACGCAGCGTCTGGGCCCGCGTCATGCCGAGCGACGTCGCCGCCTCGATCTGGCCCTCGTCCACCGAGATCAGCCCCGACCGGGCGATCTCGGACATGTAGGCCGCCTCGTTCAGGCCCAGTCCGACGACGGCCGTGTTGAAGGGTGTGAAGAACGCCACCAGGTTGATGTGCGCGAAGGTCACGTTGAGGAATGGCAGCCCGAAGGTCACCGTCTGATAGAGCGCGGCGATGTTGAACCAGAAGAGCAGCTGGACGTACACCGGGGTCCCGCGAAAGAACCACGTGTACACCCACGCGGTCGCCGACACCAGCCGATTGTGCGAAAGGCGCATGATGGCGATCAGGAGCCCCAGCGAGATGCCGATCGCCATCGCGATCACCGTCAGCTCCAGCGTGACCAGCAGACCACTGAGGATCTCACGCGAGGTGAAGTAGTGGAACACGACGTTCCACCCAAAACGCCAGTTGGTCACCGGGTGACAGTGGCGCACGCCGGCTACGCTGTGGCACGAGACCTGGCCGGTCGGCACCTTGGAGAACAGGGTGTGCACGAGCATCGCCAGGGCGACGGCGACGACGAGGCCCGCGACGTAGCGACCGATGTGACGAACGGGGACGACTTCGACCGCGTCGTCCCCGTTCGTCATCATGGCTGCCGTTCTACTACAACTGGCTTAGGAGATGGCTCCGTTCAGCACCATCTTCGACGCCGGAATGGCACCGGCCTGCACTCCCCACTTGGTGAGGATCGACTTGTAGGTGCCGTTGGCCTCGAGGACCTTCAGGGCCGCCTGCAGCGCCAGGGCCAGCGCGTGGCCGTTCGGCGTCTTGGCGGTCGCGATGCCGTAAGGCGCGACGTTCACCGCGTTGCCGACCAGCTTGAACTTGCCCTTGGACTGGGACACGATGTAGCCGGCCACCTGGCTGTCGACGAAGCCGACCTTGGCCTGACCGGAGGACACGGCCAGGTTGGCCGCGGTCTGGGTCGCAAAGGTGCGAATCGTCAACTTCTTGTTCGCCGGGCAGGTCTTGGCCGTGTTCTGGGCGTCGGTCTGCTCACTCGTACCGGTCTCGACCGCAACGGTCATGCCGCAGAAGCTCTTGAGCCCGGTGAAGGTCACCTTCGACGAGGAGCTGGCGTAGACGCCCTCGCCGGCCTGGAAGTAGTCGACGAAGTTGTTCGTCTTTTCACGGGCCTTGTTGTCGGTGAACGACGAGTTGCCGATCTGGTAGCGGCCCGACTTGATCCCCGCGAGGATGTTGTCAAAGGTGACGCTGTTCTCCTTGATCTTGACGCCCAGCGTCGCCGCGAGGGCGTTCATGAGGTCGATGTCGAAGCCGACCATCTTCGTGCCCTGCATGAACTCGTCCGGCGGATACGTCGCGTCGGTGGCCACCTGCAGCGTCATGTGCTTGTACGCCGCGGGCACCAACTTCGCCGCGGCCGCGTTCACCGTCGTCGCTGCTCCAGCCGTGAGGCTGGAGGCGAGAACGAGCGAGGCGATTCCGGACGCCACGAGTGCCGCGCGTACGCGTGTGCTTGCCTGCATTAATTCCCCTTGGATCTGTCAACGCCCTTGTCGGCGCGAGACGTCCATTGTTTCAGATTTTGGGAGAATCCTCAGGTCGGGGGCGCCGGCGGGCCCGAGGCGGCCGAAGCGACCACGCGCCGCAGGTGTTCGGCCAGGTCGTCGACCACTGACAGCGCGTCGGGCACGATGCCACCCAGACGCAAGAAGCCGTGCAACATCCCGTGGGCTTCCAGGAGTTCCACGCGAACGCCGAAGTGCTCGAGCAGACCCGCGTAAGCGACCGCCTCATCGCGCAGGGGGTCGCACTCGGCCACCACGATGATCGCCGGCGGAGCGCCCGTGAGGTCGCTCGCGAGCAGCGGCGAGACCCGCTCGTCGGTGACGTCGGCGAAGGCCCCGAGGTACTGGCCGTAGTCGTAACGCAGGTGATCCACGTCGAGGAGAAAGCCCGAGTGGTACACGTGACCCGAGTCGGTGAGCAGTCCCGGTCCCAGGGTCGGATAGAGGAGAACCTGCGCGGCGACGTCGACGTCGCTGGTGCGCAGCTGGTTGAGAGCCGCAGTGGCGAGCGTCGCGCCCGCGGAGTCGCCCATGACGATGAGCGACGCGTGAGCGCCGGCGAACTCCGCGCGATGACGAGCCGCGTAGGTAATGGCGTCGCGGGCGTCATCGAGTCCCGCCGGAAACGGGTGCTCGGGCGCCAAGCGATAGGCCACCGAGAGATAGCGCATCTTCGTGTCCGCGGCCAGGCGTCGGCACAGGCCGTCGTGGGAATCGAGGTCCCCGGCGACGAAGCTGCCGCCGTGGAAGTACACGACGAGCGAGCCCTCCTCGTCGACGTCGGGCACGTAGAGGCGTGCGTCGAGGTCCCGACCGGGCAGCGCCAAGCGCACGTCACTGACGACGGCCAGTGGCTCCGGGGAGGGCCAGAGGGATCCTGCTTGCTCCAAGTAGAGGCGGCGGCGCTCGAGCGGCGTCAACGTGGACGGGTGCGGGCGCGGATGCTCCTTCGCCGCGAGAACGAACGGCTCCATTGAGGGATGTACCACGCGGACCTCCTGGTCCTAAGGTTACGCAGGTCCCGGACCGTTTCCAAGCGGTCCCTCGCGGCCCAGCCGCGACCACTGGCACCGCGCACGAATAAAGGTCGAAGTCCCGGACCCGTGGTGGGAGCCGGGACTTCGACCTGGAAAGGGTTGCACCTCATTCGGGAGCCCTTCGGAGGACAGGCGATCGAACCCTGGCCAAGAAGATTTCAAATGGGAATACCTCTGCTGAGAAAGCAACGAAGTTCAACCAGATGCAAGTTCCTGCACGGGTCCGCGTCGCTAGATGTCAAACCCCCACTTCGGCGAACCCAACTGGGTCATTCGGGTCCTTAGTCCAGTCAACGAAGAGATTGCTGGGTCCGGCGCCACTCGTGCCGTGGGGCATCGAAGATGTAGATCGCATAACTCCCCTTGGGAAGCTGCGCGTAACTTGCCGGACTGACGCGAATGGCGATGACGCCGGCGGCCACAATGTGCGCGGTGATAATCCAGTTGTCCGCAGCGTTGAGATACTGATACCACAGGTGGCCGCCGTTAGTCGTGACATCGATGATGGAACTGCTCACCATCACGACGGCCGCTCGGCTCTCGGCGAAAACCTTCTTCACGTAATAGAGAGACCCGCCCGCCCAGTCCGTAGCAAGCATCGGACCTGCAGCAGTCCAATGAGTTCCGCCATCAACGCTGCGCACCGGAAACGTCGCACTCGGACCCCGGTACCAGACGCCCCATCTAAACGTGGGACCTGTGGACTCGTACCTCACTCCTCGCGCCTGAACGGTGGAGAGCCTGGTCCCCCACGGCAGCGCCTTGACTGCGGACGATTGGGACAATCCTCGAGTCATCGTCAGCGTCGCGGGATAGGGCGACTGCGCAGCGCCAGCCACCACCACCGAAACGTTGCTGAGGACGAGGGTGACGAGGGTGGCCCAGATTACGGGCCGAACAGCATTCTTCGCAGCTTCCCAATTGAGTTCGAAGGACACGCTCACTAAGGTGAACGGTATCGCGGGTGGGGCCACAAAAACGTTCGAGGGGCTACTAAAATTGAACGAGTTTGGCGCTAAGTAGGTTCGCTACGTTGTTCACTTCGGGGAGGATCTGAACGCCAAGGTAGAGCGCCCACTCGAACATTCCACCAGGTCGGCAGGAGCCTGTCCGTGAAGTTTGCGCGTCAGCCAGGGCATGTCAGAACTGAAAGCGACGGCGCAGGCTTCGACACTCATCGAGCGCGAAACCGGTTCCTCGGGCACCGTCGGCGCCACGCGGTGCTGACACAAAGCTCGCCAAGTTCCGTCTCGGTCGCCGGCACAGAACTCACTGGCGGACTACGCCACAGTGATACTCGGGGCCGAACAGATTGGCGCGCCGCCTCTGGCCTCAGGTCGACCTTCTCGCACCTCTCACCTGAGAGGTACCTCGCCACTTCCCGCCACGAACTCGAAAGGAGGGCAGTCCATCAAGGCGACGCTTCTTCGATTCCTGCAGTTCGTCGGGACGACTTCAACTCGACTTTGGACGGCCGAAGTCCCCACTGAGTTTATGTGAGGGGACTTCGGTGCTGGGTTTGCCCTACTTAGGTACAAACCCCCTGGAGCGGACGACCGGGCTCGAACCGGCGACCTCGACCTTGGCAAGGTCGCGCTCTACCAACTGAGCTACGTCCGCGTCGCGACCAGTGTAGCCGACGAGAGTGAAATCGACGACTAGCGCCCCGAACTGCCGAAACCCCCATCACCGCGGCGGCTCTGGGGCAGGGTCTCGACCAATCGGTACGTCGCGGGCGCGATCGCGAGAATCACCAGCTGCGCGATGCGGTCTCCCGGGGCGACGTCGTAATCCGCTAGCGGGTCCAGATTCACCAGGGCGACCTTGACCTCGCCGCGATAGCCGCTGTCGATCAGGCCCGGAGCGTTCGCGCAGGTCACGCCGTGACGCGCCGCGAGCCCGCTGCGCGGCAGCACGAAGCCACCGTGGCCCTCGGGGATGGCGATCGCCAATCCGGTCGCGACGAGGGCCCTCCCGCCGCCAGCGGCCAGGTGCGCTGCCTCGACCGCCACGAGGTCCCATCCGGCGTCACCGGGATGGGCGACGTCGGGTATCACTGCGTTCGGATGCAGGCGGGTCACGAGGATTTCCATGGGCGCACCCTAGTGCGCACCGTCAGTTTCACTAGTGTCGAAGCGTGCTCGCCTGGATGGACCTCGAGATGACCGGCCTGGAACCCGAACGTCACGTCATCGTCGAGATCGCCACTCTCATCACCGACGACCACCTCAACGTGATCGCCGAGGGACCCGACCTCGTCATCCACGCCTCCGAGGAGGAACTTGCCCAGATGGGCGAGGTCGTGACCGAGATGCACACGTCTTCCGGTCTGCTCGCGGCGATCCGCGCCTCGACGATCACCACCGCCGAGGCCGAGGCGCACACGCTGGCCTTCCTACGCGAGTACATCAGCGACGAGCGCAGCGTGCCGCTGTGCGGGAACTCCATCGGTACCGACCGGAGGTTCCTCCAGGAGTACATGCCGAGCCTCGAATCCTTCTTCCACTATCGCAACGTTGACGTCTCGACAATCAAGGAATTGGCCAAGCGCTGGCAGCCCGACGTGCTGGCCTCGCGCCCGGAGAAGGCATCCAGTCACCGCGCGCTTGACGACATCCGCGAGTCCCTGGCCGAGTTGATCCACTACCGTGAGACGCTCTTCGCCCACCCCGCGACGCCGCCCACGCCGTGACAGAGGTTCTCTCACTCGCCGAGGCGACGGCGGCCATGACCGCGCCGGGCCAGATGTTCGAGATCGAGCCCCTGGTCCTCGACGGCGTCGAGATGAGCGCGTGGAAGCACGCGGCGCGCAACCTCGCCCAGATCCTCGAGCTCTCGCGACGCCACGAAGACGCGGAGTTCCTCGTCTACGAGAACCAGCGGGTCACCTTCAACGAGCACTATCGAGTCGTGGCGACCTTGGCGACCCGTCTCCAGTCACTGGGCGTGACCAAGGGCGAAAGGGTCGCGATCGCCGCGCGCAACTTGCCCCAGTGGGTCGAGGCCTTCTGGGCCACGATGGTCCTGGGCGCGATCAGCGTGCCGATCAACGCCTGGTGGACGACGGACGAACTGGCCTACGGGCTCGCCGACTCGGGGGCCCGCGTGGCCTTCGTGGATGAGGAGCGCCTCGAACGGCTGCTCCCCGTCCTCGACGACCTGCCCGACTTAGTGGCCCTGGTCGTCTTCAGCCTGGACCCGGCGAACCGTGAACCGCTCGCGACCCACGGTCGCGTGAGCGTCGTGCGCTTTGAGGAGTTCCTCGGCGGCGTCGACCCTGAGGCGGTCGCCCCGACGGTCGACGTCGAGCCCGACGACGTCGCCACCATCTTCTACACCTCGGGCACGACCGGACGACCCAAGGGTGCCATCGGCACGCATCGCAACATCATCACGAACCTGATGAACCTGTTCTTTATTGGCCAGCGCGCGGCGCTGCGCTTCGGCGCCGGCGACGACCGCGGCCAGAACGCCACACTTCTCAACATCCCCCTCTTTCACGCGACGGGATGTCTCGCCTCGATGGTGGTCTCCACGGCGGCCGGGGGAAAGCTCGTGATGATGCACCACTTCGACGCGGGCGCCGCGCTCGCCCTGATCGAGGCCGAACGCATGACCCTGGTCGGCGGCGTGCCCACGATCGTGATGCAACTGCTCGATCACCCCGACTTCCCTCGCTTTGACACCTCGAGCGTGCGCAGCATCTCCTACGGCGGTGCACCGGCGCCACCGGACCTCGTGCGTCGCATCCGCGAGGCGTTCCCCCAGGCCCAGCCGGGCAACGGCTACGGACTGACCGAGACCTCAGCCGCGATCGCCCTCAACTCGGGCCCGGACTACGTCGCCCGACCCGAGAGCTGCGGCCCCGCGGTGCCGGTGTGCGACGTCGCCATCGTGCCCGAGGACTTCGAGGGCGACGAGCCGGAGGCTGCGTTCATCGGGCGCGTCGGCGAGCGCGGCGAACT
>JAJXXB010000245.1 GCA_021781315.1 Actinomycetes bacterium
CGAGCAGACGATCGGCGTGCGCATCTCGGTGGTCGGGGTCGGACCCGGTCGCGAGCAGTTCGTCCGACCGGCGTGAAGCGCGCGGTCGTCGTCGGTTCGGGGGCCCGCGAACACGCGCTCGCGTGGCGTCTCTCGAGCAGTGCCGACGTCGTGGTCACCCCCGGTAACGCCGGCATCGCCGCGCACGGCATCACCTGCGTGGACCTCCCGGCGACCGAGCTCGAGGCCGACCTGTTCGTGATCGGGCCCGAGGCACCCCTCGTGGACGGCCTCGCGGACCGGTTGCGCGCCCAGGGCAAGGTCGTCGTCGGCCCCGGCGTCGACGGCGCGCGCCTCGAGGGTTCCAAGGCCTACATGAAGGAGTTCCTCACCGCGGCCGGTGTGCCGACGGCCCGCTACGGCTCGTTCAGCGACGTCGAGGCGGCCCACGCCTTCCTCGCCACGATGGCGCCCCCGTACGTCGTGAAGACCGACGGGCTGGCCGCGGGCAAGGGCGTGCTCGTCACGAACGACCTCGACGCGGCCAGGGCTGACGTCGCCGAGAAGCTGAGCGGCAGCGCCTTCGGCGCCGCTGGCACCACGGTCGTGATCGAGGAGGGCCTCGTCGGGGAGGAGTGTTCCCTGCTCTACCTCTGTGACGGCACTGCGGCGACGGCGCTCGCGCCGGCCCAGGACTTCAAGCGCGTCGGCGACGGCGACGCGGGGGCGAACACCGGCGGCATGGGGGCTTATGCCCCGATGGACGCGGCGCGCGGGGCGATCGAGACCGAGGTGCGCGAGTGGATCATCGCGCCCACCCTCGCGGAACTGGCGCGCCGGGGCATCGACTTTCGTGGCGTGCTCTACGCCGGGGTGATGCTCACCGCCGCCGGGCCCAAGCTGCTCGAGTACAACGTGCGCTTCGGGGACCCCGAGACCGAGGCGATCATGGCGGTCGTCGACGGTGACCTCTTCGAGGCGTTGGCCACGATCGGCCGCGGCGAGGGCGCGCCGGCGGTCGCGAGCGCGGGCTACGCGGTCACGGTCGTCCTGGCCTCGCCCGGGTACCCCGAGCGGTCGCGCACCGGCGGGGTGATCGAGGGGCTCAGCCCCGACGGTCAGCTGGCGAGTCCGCTCGAGGGCGTCGTCATCTTCCACGCCGGCACCGCTCGCGACGACGCGGGCCGGTTCGTCACGGCGGGCGGGCGGGTGCTCGCGATCACCGCGACGGGTCCGTCGATCGACGCCGCGCGACGCCTCGCCTACGAGGCGAGCGCGCGCGTAACCTTTGAGGGGATGGTCATGCGCACTGATATCGCTGCTGCGGTGAGCGGCTCGTG
The DNA here is from genome assembly GCA_021781315.1 of Actinomycetes bacterium. The sequence goes on from JAJXXB010000245.1 coordinate 1,320, forward strand.
ATCCCGCGCTACGCACCGCGAGACGTTGCGGCGCTCTTCGGCGATGAGAGCCGCTTTGACACGATGCTCGAGGTCGAGCTCCTCGCCGCCGAGGCGCTGAGTCGACGCGGTGTGGTGCCCGCAGTGGACGCCGCCGCGTTGCGCGCGCGCCGTCCGGTCGTCGACGGCGCCTTCGTCGAGGCGGTCAACGAGCGCGAGCTCGTCACGAACCACGACACCGCGGCCTTCGTCGACGTCGTCCAGGCCGCGATCGGCATGCCCGAGGGCGCGTGGATCCACTATGGCCTCACCTCCTCAGACGTCGTGGACACGGCCTTCTGCCACGTGATGACGCGCGCGATGGACGTGGTGATCACCGAGGCCACGGCGCTGCGCGACGCGCTCGGTGCACGGGCCCGCGAGACGATCGACTGGCCGATCACCGGCCGCACCCACGGGATGCACGCCGAGCCGACGACCTACGGCGCGAAGTTCGCCCTCTTCTCACTGCAGGTCGATCGCGACCTCACGCGCGCGCGACGCGCCCGCGAGGCCATCGCGGTGGGCAAGCTCTCCGGCGCGGTCGGCACCTATTCGAACATCGACCCCGAGGTCGAGGCCGACGTGTGCGCGAACCTCGGGCTGACCCCCGTGCCCGCGACCCAGGTCATCGCCCGCGACCGTCACGCCGAGGTCCTCTACGCGTGCGCGGCGCTCGGCACCTCGATGGAGGCCTTCGCCCTCGAGGTGCGCCACCTCGCGCGCAGCGAGGTCGGCGAGGCCGAAGAGCCCTTCGCGCCCGGCCAAAAAGGCTCCTCGGCGATGCCCCACAAGCGCAACCCGGTGCTCGCCGAGCGGCTCTGCGGACTCGCCCGGGTGCTGCGCGGCTACCTGCAGGCCGGACTCGAGGACGTCGCGCTCTGGCACGAGCGCGACATCTCGCACTCGAGCGTGGAGCGGGTCATCGTGCCCGACGCGCTGCAGCTCACCGTATACATGCTGCGCCGCGCCACCTACCTCGCCGACGGGCTCGTGCTGCACCCCGAGCGGGCGATGGCGAATCTCACGGTCGGCTCGCGAGGCCTCGTCTTCTCCCAGTCGGTGCTGCTCGCCCTCGTGGACGCGGGGCTCGCGCGCGACGACGCGTATCGCATCGTCCAGCGCGCCGCGCGCCGCGCGATGGAAGAGGACTTGTCCTTTCGCGAGGTGGTCGAGGCCGACGACGCGATCACCCTCGACCACGATACCCTCGAGGCCATCTTTGACCCGGCGCGGCTGCTCGTGCATCGCCGGCGATTCCTGGAGGCCCTCTCGTGGTGAAGGATCCCTTCGACCGACCCGTCTACTCGGGCAAGGTCCGCGACCTCTACGAGGTCGACGACCGGCACCTCTTGATGGTCGCCTCGGACCGCTTGAGCGCCTTTGACGTGGTGATGAACGAGCCCATCCCCGAGAAGGGCCGCGTCCTCACCGGGATCACCGACTACTGGGTGCACCGCTTCGCGCGCGACGTGCCGAGCGCGCTCGTGAGCTGTGACCCGGCCGTGATCGACGAGTTGGTCCCGGGGTTCGCGACGCGCCACGACTGGCACGGTCGCACGATGCTCGTGCGGCGCGCCACGATGCTGCCCCTCGAGTGCATCGTGCGCGGCCGACTCGCCGGCCAGGCCTTCGACGAGTACGTGGCGAGCGGCACGGTCCACGGGGAATCGGTCCCGGCCGGGATGGCGCTCTCGGACCCCTTCCCCGAGCCCCGGTTCACCCCCTCCACGAAGGAGGAGTCGGGACACGACCGCAACATCGACCTCGCCGAGGCCGCCGAGATCGTCGGTGCGGACGTGCTGACACGAATCCAGGCGATGTGTCTGCACCTGTTCACCCGGGCCGCCGCCGCCCTCGACGAGGTCGGCTTGATCCTCGCCGACACCAAGTTCGAGGTGGGCGTGGTCGATGACCGCCTGGTGCTCTGTGACGAGGTGATCACCCCCGACTCGTCGCGGATCTGGCCGGCCGACCAGGTCCGCCCGGGCGAGACGCCGCCGTCCTTTGACAAGCAGCCCTTCCGCGACTGGTTGGTCGCGATGGCCTGGGACAAGACCCCGCCGCCCCCGCCGGTGCCCGCGTCGATCGTCGCCGAAACCTCGGCGCGCTACGTCGAGGCCTACGAACGGGTGACCGGGCGACCCCTCAGTGACTGGTACGGTGCGTAGTCGTGATCTTCCCTCTCGTCGTCGACGTCACCCTCCGGTCGGGGATCGCCGATCCCGAGGGCGCCACCATCGAGCGGGCTCTGCCCGCGCTCGGCTTTTCCGGGGTGACCCACGTGCGCGCCGGACGAACGTTCCGCTTCGACGTGGAGGCGCCTGACGAGGCGGCGGCCGTCGAGCTCGCCGGCGCCCTCGCGCACCGCCTGCTCTCCAACCCCGTCATCGAGGACGCGTCCGTTCGCCGGGGTGACGCGTGACGCGCATCGGCGTCGTCATCTTCCCGGGCTCGAACTGCGAGTACGACGCGGCTTCGGCGATGAGCGAGCTCGGCGCGTCGGCTGACTTCATCTGGCACACCGAGACCGACCTCTCGGGCTACGACGGCGTCATCCTGCCG
>JAJXXB010000097.1 GCA_021781315.1 Actinomycetes bacterium
CGGCGTGGGCGGTGATCAGCGCCAGCGCGGCGGGGCACTCATAGACCTCGCGGCTCTTGATGCCGACGCGACGATTCTCGACCATGTCGAGACGGCCGTAGCCGGTGGGTCCCACTCGGTCCGTCAAGTCCTTGATCAATCCGGCGAGGGACATCTCGACGCCGTCCAGGGCGACGGGCACGCCCGCGCGAAACGAGATCGTCAGCTCCACTGGCTCGCTCGCCGTGACGCGCGTGAGCGTGTAGGGCTCGTCGGGCGGGGCCGCCCAGGGGTCCTCGATCTCGCCGCACTCGATGGCGCGACCCCAGAGGTTCTCGTCAATCGAGTAGATCTTCTCCTTGGTGGCCTTGATGGGAATGTCCCACTTGGCGGCGTAGTCCACCGAGTCGGCCCGGGTCATGCCCCACAGCCGTGCCGGGGCGAGGACCTCGAGGTCGGGTGCCAACGCGTGGGTGCCGACTTCGAAGCGCACCTGGTCGTTGCCCTTGCCCGTCGAACCGTGGGCGACGGCGTCGGCGCCGAACTTGCGGGCCTGGTCCACCAGGTGACGCACGATCACCGGGCGTGAGAGGGCCGAGACCAGCGGGTACTTGCCCTCGTAGAGGGCGTTCGCGGCGATCGCCGGTGCACAGAACTGCGCCGCCATCTCCTCGCGCGCGTCGACGACGACGAAGTCGAGCGCGCCGGCCGCCAAGGCGCGGGCGCGAATGTCGTCGAAGCTCTCGGAGTAGTCGGGGTCCTGGCCGACGTCGACCAGCACGCAGACCACCTCGACGCTCCACTCCTCGATCATCCAGCGCACCGCCACCGATGTGTCAAGTCCCCCGCTGTAGGCGAGCACCACGCGCTTGGCCATCTCAGAACTCCTTTGACGAACCGTTGGTCGCGTCGACGCCGGCCAACTGGCGGAACTCTTCCGCGAGACGATCTCCCCCGTACTCCTCACGGGCGATCACCAAGATTGTGTCATCCCCCGCGACCGAGCCGATCACGCCGCTCAACGCGCTGCGATCGAGTGCCGAGGCCACCACGTGCGCGCATCCCGGCGGGGTGCGCACGACGACGAGATTCCCGGAGTTCTCCACCGAGACCACCCACTCGCCCATCATGCGACGCAGGTGGTCGATGGGCGCGGAACTGATCTTGGGCGTCGCGGCGACGACGATGCGCCGCGAGCCGTGCTCGTCGCGCATCTTGATCGTGCCGAGCTCTTGGAGATCGCGCGTCACCGTGGCCTGGGTCGCGGGGATCCCCTCGGACTGCAGGCGCGCGACGATCTGCGCCGCGGTGGAGATCACCTCGCGCTCGATCAGCTCACTGATGCGGTGTTGGCGCTGGGCCTTGGTCATCGCGGCTCCTCCTTGATCCAGCGCAGCGCGCCGCGCATCGCCGAACGGCGGTGAAAGACCTGTCGCCAGACGACGGACTGCGGCCCATCGAGCACGTCGTCGGTGATCTCGTCGCCGCGATGAGCGGGCAGACAGTGCAAGACGACCGCCCCGGGCGACGCCGCGGCGAGCAGGGCGTCGTCGACGCGAAACGCGTCGAGGTCGCGCCGTCGCCGCTCGCTCTCGGCCTCGAGTCCCATCGAGACCCACACGTCCGTGTAGACGACGTCGGCTCCCTTGACCGCGTCGTGAGCCGAATCGGTCAGGGTCAGCGAGCCCCCCACGGCGCGCGGGTCTTCGATGCCGCCCTCGGCGAGCTGATACTCCCCCGGGGCGCCCAGCGTGACGTTCGCGCCCACGCTCAGCAGCGCCACGGCCAAGGATCGCGCCACGTTGGTCACGTCGCCGACGTAGGCCACGTTGACGCCCGCGAGACCGCGAACGTCGCCGCCGGCCAGGTAGTCGGCCATCGTGAGCAGGTCGGCGACCGCCTGGGTCGGGTGGGCGACGTCACTCATCAGGTTCACCAAGGCCATCGAGTCGTTCGTGGCACGCCGGATTCTCTCGAGCGCACCGTGTCGACGAACCCGCAGTCCCGCCACCGCGAACATCTGTGCGAGGGTGCGTCCGACGTCCTCGGCGCTCTCGCGGGTGTCGATGCCGATCTCGTCGTCGCTGAAGAACGTCACGTTGCCACCTAGGTCGTGCACGGCCGTCGAGGCCGCCGCTCGCGTGCGCAGGCTCGGACGCTCGAAGACGAGGGCGACTTCGTCGTGGGCGAGGACGGGCGGCCCCTCGCTCGTCGCCAGGTCGCAGACACGCAACAGCCCGTCGGCGCCGAGGGCGTCAATGGTGAGAAAGTGTCGCGTCATTGGGTCACCTCCGTCGTGGGGATCTCGCCGTGCAGGGCGTCGGCGAGCGCGTGGGGACGGGCTCCGTTAGCCAGGGTCACGACGCGGGCTCCACCGTCCAACGCCGAGAGCGCCGCCTGGACCTTGGGCCGCATGCCGTCGCGGGCGGCGCCCGACTCCAACAGCGCCGCCAGTTGGTCGTACGTCAGTGTCGACAGAGCGCTCGACGCGTCGGCGGCATCGGCGCGGATCTGGTCGACGTCGCTCAAGAGCACGAGTCGGTCCGCGTCGAGCGCACGCGCGAGCGCACCGGCGGCCGAGTCGGCGTTGCAGTTGAGCAGGTCGCCCGCCTCGTCGAGGGCGACCGAGGAGACGACGGGCACGAGACCCGCGTCGAGCAGGGCGACGAGTGCGGCGACGCGCACCGTCGGCGCGCCCGCGGCGCGCCGCCAGGGCTCGCCCAGAGAACTCGCGCGAAAGAGGGACGCGTCCGCGCCGTTGAGGCCCACCGCGCCGAGGCCGGCCTGGTTGAACGCCGCCACGATGCGCAGGTTGACCTCGGCGAGCGCCATCGCCACGACGCGCATGGTGTCCTCGTCGGTGACGCGCAGCCCGTCGACGAAGCGGCTCTCGAGTCCCACGCGCGCGAGCAAATCCGCGATCTGGGGTCCGCCCCCGTGGACCACGACGACGCGCTGTCCGCCGTCGAGGAGCGCCGCCACGTCGCCCGCCAGCTCAACCAGCACCGCACTCGCGGCGCTCAGATCGTCGAGTGCGTGACCTCCGAGCTTGACGACGATGGTCACGGCGTGACCCCCGCGCGCGGCAGTCCGAGCGTCTCGTCGAGGCCGGCAGCGACGTTGAGGGCCTGCACGGCCTGGCCCGCGGCGCCCTTGACCAGGTTGTCGATCGAACTCAGCGCCACGAGCCAGCCGGTGCGCTCGTCGACGCGCGCGCTGACGAAACACAGGTTCGATCCCACTGGATCCTTGAGCGTCGGGGGCGCCTCGGTGACGACCACGAAGGGCTCGTCGCGGTAGGCGTTGGCGAGCACCTCGAGGGCGTCGGCACTGGACAGCCCCGTCGCGCGCGTGCGCGCGTAGGCGGTGACGAGCATGCCGCGACTCGCCGGCACGAGGTGGGGCGTGAAGAGGAGCCGGGCGGCGAGTTCCTGCTCCATCTCAGGCGTGTGGCGATGGGTCAAGAGGCTGTACGCCTCGGCGTTGGCCGCCAGGCGCGGATAGTGCAGTCGCTCGCTGGTCGCTCGTCCGGCGCCCGAGACCCCGCTGAGGGCGTTGACCACGATGCCCTCGCGCTCGACCAGGCCGGCGTCGAGGAAGGGTCCCAGGGCCAGGGACGTCGCCGTCGGATAGCACCCCGGCACCGCAATCAACGTCGCGCCGGGCAGTTCGTGGCGGTGGCGCTCGACCAGGCCGTAGACGGCGCGCGCGAGGAGGTCACGGGACTGGTGCGCCGCGTGATACCACGTCTCGTACACCGCGGGATCCTTGAGCCGGTAGTCAGCGCCCAGGTCGACGACCCTCACTCCCCGCGCGACCAGGTCGGGTACCCAGTTCTGGCTCTGGCCGTGGGGCAGGGCCAGGAAGACCGTGTCCACGTCCGCCGTCGCCAGATCGCTGGTGGGCGCGAAGGACTGGCCGGC
>JAJXXB010000102.1 GCA_021781315.1 Actinomycetes bacterium
TCGGCGTGCTTAAACACCTCGATCACCGACTCGGCGACCACGTCCATGTGCGCCTGGGTGTAGACCCGCCGCGGGATCGTGAGGCGGACCAGCTCCAACTTGGGGTGGTGGTTCTCCCCGGTCTTGGGGTCACGACCAGCGGACACGATGCCGCGCTCCATCGAGCGGACCCCTGAGTCGACGTAGAGGGCGCTCGCCAACGCCTGGGCCGGCAACTGCTCCTGGGGAATGTGGGTGAGGATCGACCGGGCGTCGAGGAAGACGCCGTGACCGCCGATCGGCAGCACGATCGGCACACCGGCGTCCTGGAGCGCGTGGCCCAGGTACTCCACCTGTCCGATGCGCGCGGCGATGTGGTCGTCGGTCTCGACCATCTCGCGGATCCCCTGGGCGAGGGCGGCCATGTCGCGTCCGGACATCCCGCCGTAGGTGTGTAGACCCTCAAAGGCCACCAACAGGCCCCGCGCGCGGCGCGCGAGCTCGGCGTCGCGCAGCGCCAGGAAGCCACCGATGTTGACGAGGTTGTCCTTCTTTGACGACACCGTCGCGCCGTCGGAGTAGCTGCAGATCTCGCGCAGGATCGCGCGCACGCTCGTGTCGGCGTACCCCGGCTCTCGCTGCTTGATGAACCACGCGTTCTCCACGGCCCGTGTCGCGTCGAGCATGAGGTAGATCCCCTTCTCGCGGCACAGCTCGTAGGTGGCGCGCAAGTTCGCCATGGAGACCGGCTGGCCGCCCGCCATGTTGACGTTGGTCTCGACCGAGATGTAGGGGATGCGCTCGGCGCCGTACTCGTCGATGACGGCCTGGAACTTGGCGAGGTCGACGTTGCCCTTGAAGGGGTTGGTGCTCGCGGGGTCGTGGGCCTCGTCGACGATGACGTCGAGAAAGGTGCCACCGGCGTGCTCCTGGTGGTAGCGGGTCGTCGTGAAGTACATGTTGCCCGGCACGACGTCGCCCGGCTTGATCAAGATCTGGCTGAGGATGTGCTCGGCGCCGCGACCCTGGTGGGTCGGGACGAGTTCCTCGTAGCCGTAGACCTCGCGCACCGCGTCCTCGAGGTGATAGAAGGACCGGCTCCCGGCGTAGGCCTCGTCACCCAGCATCAGGGCCGCCCACTGGCGATCGGACATCGCGTTGGTGCCCGAGTCGGTGAGCAGGTCGATGTAGACGTCCTCAGACCGGAGCAGGAACGTGTTCCAGCCGGCCTCGGCGATCGCGCGTTCGCGGTGCGCTCTCGTCGTCACGGTGATCGGCTCGACCATCTTGATGCGAAACGGCTCTGCCCAACTGCGCGCGCGTGGCGCCTTCGCGTCTCGGTCAACCATGGGTCCTCCTCCTGACGGGTCAGGGGGCACCCAGTCGCGGCCTCACTGACGCACTGAATCACTTCACCCGAAGCGTAGGTCGCGCGAGGACCACGCGCAGACCCGCGCGGTAGTCAGTCCCTAGCGCTGGTGCACGCTGCAGAAGTACGTCGTACGACCGCCGATCGTCTCGATGCGCATCGCGGCGCCGTCGCGCGGGCACAGGCCACCGGGGAATCGCGACACCATATGGTCCCCCGTGTGGGATCCCCCGCGACGTCCGAGGGTTCGCATCGTCTGGGTGAAGGCCCGGTAGAGCGCCGTGCGCTGGGTGGGGTCGAGGCGTCCGACGGGAGTGCGCGGGTCGACGCCGGCGCGAAAGAGCATCTCGTCGGCGAGCAAGTTACCGACGCCGGCGATGCGGGACTGGTCCAGGAGTCGAGCCTTGATCGCGGGACCCTCGCCCCGCGCGCCGAGCGCCGCCTCGAAGCCCGAGCGCGACATCGCGAGGGCGTCCACGCCGAGCTCGTCGAGGTCGGGGTCGATCTCGACACGCGCGAGTCGCCGCGGATCGTGCACGACGAGTGAACGGCCGTCCTCGAACTCGAGGCCGGCGCGCACCCAGCTCGCGCGGTACTCGTGGGGGCCGTAGAAGAGCCCCTCGAGGCCGGCCTCGCCATCGAGCAGCAGGACCCCGGTCATCCCGAAGCGCAGCGCCAGGGTGACCCCGTCGGTGTGCAGGAGCAGCAACTTGCCGCGGCGATCGGTGGCGGTGATCGTCAGGCCGAGGACGGCGCGCGCCCACGCGCTCGGTGCGCTGAGCTTCTTCGCCGCGTACTCGTCGGCCCACCCCCGGGTGATGCGCGCACCCACGACACGATCGGCGAGACGTCGATACGACTCGATCTCCAGCACTTCGGGCACCGCGCCAGGGTAGCGGGACGCGAGGACGCCCTCACTAGCATGATTGGATGGTCGACAAGCCCCAATGGCGAGAACTCTTCAGCGAGGTCGTCACCTCGGGGCTGTGCACGGGCTGTGCGGCCTGCGTCGTCGCGTGCCCCCACGACGTGCTCGACTACGAGGACCAGGACGGGCGCTACAAGCCCTGGCACCTCGACATCGACGGCGGGCGCGAGGACTGCACCCACGGCGTCAAGGGCTGCACGATGTGCACGCGGGCCTGTCCGCGCTTCCGCTCCTGGGAGGGTGAGATCGACGTACACCGGGTGGGCCGCGAGCGCACCGAAGACGAGGTCTACGGCGTCGGCGACGTCGTGCTCGCCCGCGCCCTCGACCCCGAGGTCGCCTCGACCGGCCAGGACGGTGGCGTCGTGTCCGCGATCCTGCTCTACGCGCTCGAACACGACCTGATCGACGCCGCGCTCGTGAGCGCCACGGCCGGCGACGGGTCCTGGCGAGCCGAGCCCGCGGTGGCGCGCACCCGCGCTGACGTGCTCGCGACCGCGGGCTCGCGCTACACCTACAGCGCCAACCTCCTCGCCTACCCCGCCGCGGTCGAGGGCGGCGCCGAGCGCATCGCGCTCGTCGGCATGGGGTGCATGGCCTCGGCGCCCGGCGCGATGCAGGTCCGCAAGGCCGGCAAGATCGCGCGCCGACTCAGCCTCACCATCGGTCTGCTCTGCTCGAAGACCTTCGACGACCGGATCTTCGAAGAGCTCTTCGAGGCCAAGTACGGCCTCAAGCGCGACGACATCGTCAAGATGAACATCAAGGGCGTCTTCCAGATCTGGACGCGCGACGGGACGCTGCACGAGGTGCCCCTGAAGGAGGCGCACGCCTTCACCCGTGAGGGCTGCGTGCAGTGTCCCGACTTCGCCGCCGAGCACGCCGACATCTCGGCGGGCGGAATCGGTGCCTTCGGCGACTGGACGCTGCTCATCGTGCGCACCGACCTCGGTCGCGCGTTGCTCCAGGGGCTGCTCGACGGGGGGCGCATCGAGGTGCGCCCCGGCGACGACGACCCCGGTGCGGTCGCCCTGTTGCATAAACTCGCCCAGGTCTCGCGCCGCCGCTGGCCCGAGACGGCTGACCCGAAGCCGCGGCGGATCCCGGTGCGTCCCTCGTGACGCGCGCCTCGTCCACCGTGTTACTCGTGCGCCACGGCCAGACCCCGACCACGGGGTCGGTGCTGCCCGGCCGCGCGCCGGGTCTGCACCTGAGCGACCGGGGCCGGGCCCAGGCCGAGCGGGCCGCCGCGCGACTCGCCGAACTCACGACGGCGCCCGTCGCCATCTACAGCTCGCCCCTCGAGCGCGCGCGCGAGACGGCCGCGCCGATCGCGCGCGCCCTCGGGCTTCGTACGCGCAGCGACCGCGGACTACTCGAGTGCGACTTCGGTGCCTGGACCGGCCAGTCCCTGTCGCGCCTACGCCGGACCCGCGAGTGGCGCGCCGTCCAGCACGCCCCGAGCACGTTCACTTTCCCCGACGGCGAGTCCTTCGCCGCGATGCAACGACGCATCTGGCTGACGATCGAGCGCCTCGTCGACGCGCACCGCGGCCAGTCGATCGTGCTCGTGAGCCACGCCGACCCCATCAAGGCGGCGGTCACGTTCGCCCA
>JAJXXB010000004.1 GCA_021781315.1 Actinomycetes bacterium
AGCGACCACGTGGTGGCCGTCCAGGGCTGGCCGGCGTCGTCGGCGGCCTCGGGACCATCGAAGTCGAAGTCGCGCGGGAAGTAGGCGCCGCCGGCCCACTGGCCGTCGGGGTCCTGTCGCGCGAGGAGCTGCGCGCCCACTCCCTCAGTGGCGACGCGCTCGCGCGTCGCCATCCACGTCTCTCGCGGTGCGCGGACGAGGTCGCGCTCTACCTGCCAGCGCAGCGCCGGATCACTGTCGAGCAGCCAGTCGAGCAGTCCACGGTCGAGGTCCATTGTCGGCGACGTTAGCCGCACCGGCACTCGTGCGAGGATTCCGCCTTGCTCCGCGGCGAGGCTCACGCGAGGGATCCGGCGCGGGCCTAGTGGCCGTAGCCCTCGTGGCTCAAGAATCGCTCGAGCTGGCTGACGTAGCCCAGACCGCTGGGGTTGATGGGGCTGAGGGCGCTGTTGAGGTGGCCGGCGCGAGCCTGGGCGAGCGCGACAGCTTTCACGTGACTCGCGTGGCCGAGAAGGTACTCGTCCGCGGCCCACGCGGCGAAGACCCCGACGCTGTCGTCGTAGTGCGAGGACTTTTGGGCGGCGAAGGCACTCCACCACTGCGAGGCGTCGTGGGCAATCTGCGTCGGGTACTGGCGAGTGACGTTGAGGAAGTGGCCGTGACGAAAGGCCAGCACCTTGAGGGGCAGCCCCGACGCCGCGTAGTCCGTGAAGGCGTAGGCGAACGAGTCGTCGGCGCTGAGAAACACGGGAAACTCACCGTGGCGAAGCACGGTGATGCGGGCCCCGGGGTCGCCGAAGTCGTACTCGCTCTTGACGTAACTCGACCCGGCGGGCGCGTACACCTCGTCGACGAAGCAGCAGTGGGCGCCACCGCTGTAGAGAGAGACCACGACGTCGGGTCCCGCGGCGTTGAGTGACACCACGCGCAGCGACGAGCCGCCGACGAAGATGCTCGGCCAGCACTGATTCGCGCAGATCGTCGAGGTGACGGCGCGGCGATAGACGAGTCGGCCCGAGCGCGAAATGCTGAGGAGCGGGTGGGTGGCGATCGGAAAGGATCCGCCGTAGCTGAACGTGGCGTGAAGTTCGCCGCCGTTGGCGGTGATCGTCGCCGCCGAGGCGGCCACTGGCGAGAGACAGGCGAGGGCGAGGGCGAGGGCGCTGGCGCGGCGCGCGAGGCGAGAGAACTTCAACATGTCGTCCAGTCAACACGATGGGCGAGCGGCCCTTCGTGCGTGACGGCGATGAGTCGCGTGATCATGATCCCTCCGCCGATCCCGGGTCACTCGCCGCGGGACCCGGCGATGGAGACCTGTCCGGCGCGCACCCCGGCTTTCTGGCGAGCGCGAGATTCTCGCCGGGCTCTAGGACGCGACGAGGGGAAAGTGGCAGGCGACCTGGTGGCCTGTGGCCACGTCGCGCATCGCGGGTGCCTCCGCAGCGCAGCGCTCCTGGGCGAAGGGGCAGCGCGTGCGAAAGCGACAGCCGCTCGGCGGATTGAGCGGCGAGGGCGGCTCGCCTTCGAGCACGTCGCGGCGGGTGGGTGCGTCGGGGTCGGCCTCGAGGGCGGCGCCGAGGAGGAACTTGGTGTAGGGATGCGCCGGCGCGCTGTAGAGGACGTCGGAGGGGCCGATCTCGCAGATGGTCCCGAGGTACATGACCGCGACGCGATCGCTGACGTTCTTCACCACCGCCAGGTCGTGAGCGATGAAGAGCAGGGTCAGTCCGTACTCGACCTTGAGGTCTTCGAGAAGGTTGAGTATCTGAGCTTGGATGGAGACATCGAGGGCCGAGACCATCTCGTCACAGATCAGCATCTTGGGTCGCATGGCCAGAGAGCGTGCAATGGAGATTCGCTGGCACTGGCCCCCGGAGAACTGGCGCGCGTAGCGGTTGCCGTAGATGGCGGGATCAATGCCCACCTTGGTCAGAAGGTCGCCCACCAGCGCGTCGCGTTCGGCTCCCGAGGCGCTCTTCCAGCAGTCGAGGGGCTCGGCGACGATGTCCTTGACCCGTCGACGGGGATTGAGCGAGCTGATGGGATCTTGGAAGATCATCTGCATGCGCGTGCGCAGACGCCGCAGGGCGCGGCCCCGGACTCCGGTGATCTCCGCTCCGTCGAGGGTGACCGATCCCGAGGTGGGTTCGACGATCTTCATGATCGCCTTGCCCGTCGTGGACTTGCCGCAGCCCGACTCGCCCACGAGGCCCAGCGTCTCACCCTCGTAGACGTCAAAGCTGACACCCGCAACCGCGCTCACGCGGTGGTGGCCCTTGCCAAAGGTCACCGTGAGGTCGCGCACCGAGAGCAGGACATCGGTCATGGGGCCTCCGCGGGTAGGGGGTTCCAGCAGGCGTAGGAGTGACCTCGCTCGTCTGGGGTACTGAGCGTGGGTCGCTCTTGGAAGCAGCGTGGCGTGGCGAAGGCACAGCGCGGAGCGAACGCGCAGCCCTCGCCCAGAGTGAGCAGGTTCGGGGGGCGTCCGGCGATGGCGTTGAGCCGAGTGTGTGAGGGGTTGGCGACGCGTGGCGAACTCTCGAGCAGGGCGCGAGTGTAGGGCATGCGGTGACGGGCAAAGACGTCGCGCGTCGTGCCGGTCTCGACGATTCGCCCCGCGTACATCACCGCGAGGTGCGAGGTGCGCGTCGCGACCACGCCAAGGTCGTGGGTGATCAGGACGACGGACATCTGCAGACGGTCCTTGAGGTCGTCGAGCAGGTTGAGGATCTGAGCCTGGATCGTGACGTCGAGTCCGGTCGTGGGTTCGTCGGCGAGGAGAAGTTTCGGCGTGCACGCGAGGGCCGCGGCGATGACGACACGCTGACGCATGCCCCCCGAGAGCTGTCCGGGGTAGGCGTCGTAGCGACGGGCCGGTGAGGGGATCCCGACCATCTCGAGTAGCTCAATCGCCCGGGCCTTGGCCGCGGGGCGCTTCATTCCGAGGCGCACCCGCAGTGTCTCGTCGATCTGCTTGCCCACGCGCATTACCGGGTTGAGAGCGGTCATCGGGTCCTGGAAGACCATGGCGACCTCGGTACTCCAGAGGCGGCGCAACTCGGCCTCGCTGGCGCCCACGGTCTCGACGCCGTTGATCGTGACTGACCCCGTCGTGCGGACCCGCGCGCGCGGCTGGAGTCCCATGATCGACCGGGCGAGGACGGTCTTGCCCGAACCCGACTCGCCCACCACGCCGAGCGTCTCGTTGGGTGCGACGCGCAGGCTCACCCCGCCGACCGCGGGCAGGGGGCCCGCGGCGGTGTCGAAGGTGACGGTGAGGTCCCTCACGTTGAGCACCGCCTCCTCGCTCACAGCTTCACCTCCGTCACATCGAAGTGGCTGCGCAGGCGATCCCCGATGAAGTTCAGGCACAGCAGGAACAAGCAGAGGGCGAGCGAGGGAAACAGGACGAGCCAGGGATTTTGACTCATGACGGTACGCGACTCGTTGATCATGTTGCCCCACGAGGGCGTGGGTGGGTTGACCGACAGGCCCAAGAAGGCGAGCGCGCCCTCGAGGGTGACGACGGTGGCGATGCCGATGAGGAGAAAGGAGACGGCGATCGGTGCGATGTTGGGCAAGAGCTCCTTGATCAAGATGCGCCGGTCCGTAGCTCCTTGGACCTTGGCGGCAATGACGTAGTCCTTGGTGGCAATCGCCATGGTCGCGGTGCGAATGACGCGATAGACGAGTGGCACCGACGCGAGGCCGATCACGAGGATGATCTTGAGCAGCGATCGTGGCGTCCAGAAGCTCAAGACGGCGATGACGGCCACGATCGCCGGAAAGGCGAGGAAGACGTACATCGCCGTGGTCAAAATCGTGTCGAAGCGTCCTCGCCGGTAGGCCGCGAGCATACCGAGCGGGGCGCCCACGCCAA
>JAJXXB010000224.1 GCA_021781315.1 Actinomycetes bacterium
CTCCGGATCGGCGATCGGCTTCGTCGTCGGTTTCGCAATGTTCGGGGCAATGACGTTTCTGCCCCTGTTCTTCCAGGACGTGCGCGGAGCCTCGCCGACAAACTCGGGACTGCGGCTGATCCCGATGATGATCGGGCTCTTCGTCGCCTCCATCGTCACTGGACAGCTGGTCTCCAAGGGTCGGCGGTACCGGCCCTTTCCCATCGCCGGCACCGCGATCATGACGGTGGGCCTCGCGCTCCTGTCGACCATCGGGGTGACCACGTCGGGCCTGGCGATGAGCCTGTACATGGTGGTGCTGGGCGTCGGTCTGGGCCTCGTCATGCAGATCCTCGTGACCGCGGTGCAGAACGCCGTCGACTCCTCGGACATCGGCGCGGCCACCGCGGGAGCCAACTTCTTTCGCTCCATCGGCGGTTCCTTCGGGACCGCGGTCTTTGGCGCGGTGTTCGCCAACGATCTGCCCCACCAGCTGGCGGCGGCCTTCAAGGGCCAGCCGGGCGCCGCGGCGCACCTGTCTCCCTCGTCGTGGACGCCGGCCGTGCTCAAACAGCTCCCCCCGACGGAGCTCGCCAAGATCCTCCACGCCATCGCCGCCACCATCCAGCACATCTACCGCTGGGCGACTCCGGTCGGGGTGATCGCCGTCTTGCTGTCGCTGACGCTGCCGGAAGTGAAACTTCGCACGAGCCTCCATCACGTCAGCGAGGAAATTCCCCTGTCCAACGTGGACCCGCTGGCCTAGTCGCGCCCGCGCGTGATGTGCCGACCGAGGGCGAAAACGGTACGATGAGCCTGGGAGACGAAAGGAGGGCGATGCCACTGTCAGAGCATGAACAGCGGATTCTGGCGCAGTTGGAAGAGTCGCTTTCCAAGCAGGATCCTCGCTTCGCCAAGAGCGTGCGCACGACCAACGTGTACTCCCACGGTGGCCGTCGGGTTCGCTGGGGTGTGGCGGGATTCGTCCTGGGCCTGGCGATTCTGGTGCTGACCTTCTCTCACTGGATCATCGTGGGGCTGCTCGGCGTGGCGCTCATGTTCGTCTCGGCGATCGTGGTCGAGCGCAACGCGCGGCTCTTGGGTCGGGCGTCATGGCAGGACTTCACGAGATCCCCTCAGGGCGATGATGCCCACGCGAACCCCGGCTCTCGGGCGGGTTCGCTTCGCGACTGGTTGTCGCGTCAGCGTCGCAAGAGCGAATGACCGCCACCGGAACGGCCGAACCGGCCGTTCCGTGCCTGGCCCTCGACATCGGCGCGACCAAGGTGGACGTCGCCCTCGTCAGCGCTAACGGCACCCTCTCATCACGTCGCCGGCTGCTCGTCGCCGACGCGGGTGAGGACCTCTTCGCGGCGGTGCGCGATGTCGCGGCGCCGCTCGTGCGAGAGGGGTCACCCGGTGTCGTCGGCGTCGCGTGCGCCGGGCCAATGAGTGCCGACACCGAGGAGGTCTCGCCACTCAACATCACCCAGTGGCGACGCTTCCCCCTGCGCGCGCGACTTCGTGACGCGCTGGGACTTGAGGTCTACATCGAGGGCGACGCACGCGCTCTGGCCCTCGCCGAGGGGCGTTTCGGTGCGGCGCGGCACCTGACGTCGTATCTGTCGATGGTCGTCTCGACCGGGATCGGCGGTGGGCTCGTCCTCAACGGTCGCCTCGTGGACGGCGCCTCGTCCAACGCCGGTCACGTGGGACACCTGCACGTCGTCGATGACGGGCGGACCTGCGCCTGCGGCGCGCGGGGCTGCCTGGAGGCGGAGGCCTCGGGCACGGCGATCGCCGCACGGACCGGGCGTCCGGCGCGAGACGCCGACCCGGCCACACGGCGTCGCAGCGCCGAGCTCGTCGGGCGCGCCGTGGGCACGCTCGGCGCCGTTCTTGATTTCACGCACTGTTTCGTCGCGGGATCGGTGGCCCGTGGCTACGGCGAGGCGTTCTTCGCCACGGCCACGGCGTCGGCGCGTGAGGTGGCGCGCCTCGAGTACTGCGCGAACTTCGAGGTGCGACCCTCGGGCCTCGCCGACGACGGTCCGCTGCTCGGCGCTGCACTCGTGGGTTGGCGAGGGCTCTCGTGAGACTGGGTGTGCGCGGCCTCGCGCCCTACGTCCTGCGCCATCCCGGCGACGCCGTCGTGCTCGCGCGAGCGGGCTGGCGGCTGCGTCGCCAGCGCTGGTGGCGTGAGCCGCCGTTCCTGCCGGTGCCCGATCCGCGGTACTGGGAGTTTCGCCGGGCGACGGCGTTGGGTGACCCCTCGGGAACTCTCAGCGCGCCCGAGGCCGTCGCGGCCGCCAAGTGGGCGCTCGCCCAGAGACGCGGGAAGTAGGTTTCTCCCATGGGGCGCGTTCTCCTGCTCAACGCCACCTACGAACCGCTCCAACTCGTGAGCGAGCGCCGCGCGGTCGTGTTGATGCTCGCCGGACGCGCCGAGGCCGTCGCGATCGCGCCCGAGCCGGTGGTGTGTCGTTCGGCCAGCGTGGTCGTCGAGATCCCGGCCATCGTGCGCCTCCACGACATGGTCAGACTCCCGTCCAAGGTCCGCACACCCCCCTTGACCCGGCGCAGCCTGCTGCTGCGTGACAGCTTTCGCTGTGCGTACTGCCTCGAACACGCCGACACGATTGACCACGTCGTGCCCCGCAGCCGAGGTGGTCGTCACGAGTGGACCAACGTCGTCGCGGCGTGTCGGCGCCACAACATGCAAAAGGGTGACCGTCTGCTCGAGGAGCTGGGATGGCGCTTGCACTTCGAGCCCCACGTACCTGACGGTCCGTGGTGGCGCTGGCGCCACGTGCCGGATCCCGATCCGCTCTGGGCGCCGTTCCTGCCCCGCGCCTCGTGACGGTACCCGAGCTCTACGACTACAGCGAACTGCGCCGCGGTGCGACGGCGACGGCGACGGTGGTTCACCCTCGAGGCGCCGCACTCGTTCTCGGCTCGAGCCAGAGCGCGGACATCTTGGACCCCGCGCGCTGTGAGATGCCCCGGCGCCGACGTCGTGGCGGCGGCGGTGTTGTCCTGGTGTCCCCGGGCGACCTGTGGGTGGATTGGTGGATCCCCGTCGGCGACCCCCGCTGGCGTGGTGACGCCCGAGAATCGTCGCAACTGGTGGGCCAGTGGTGGGCGAGTGCGCTCGCCCCGTATGTCGCCGAACCGCTCATCGTCCACGGCGGGGGACTCGAAGGCGACGCGAGCCACCGCGTCGTGTGCTTCGCCGGCCGGGGCCCCGGTGAGGTCTTCGTCGGCGCTCGCAAGGTGGTCGGCGTCACGCAGTGGCGCGTGCGAGAGGGCGTCTTCCTCTCGAGCATGATCCCGGCGAGGGACGCGCGCGATGTCCTGGACTGCCTACGCGAGGTGCCCGAGGGGCTGATGGCCGCCCTTGAACACCACACCGTGGGATCCCTCGCGCTCGACGAGTCCGTGGTCGAGCGGGTGCTCGCGGCCTCCGGGGGCGGGGACATCGGCCCCTCTCCGATCCTCTAGGTAGCCCCTTCGCCGATCCCTTCATCACCCCTTTCATCGATCCGTCACGCCCGCGCGGGAGCCGGGGGGTGGTTGCGCCCACGTTGTGGGTGAAACGGGTGGATTTTGGTGGAAAGTGGTGTATTGTGTCACGAAGTGGGGGTCGTGCGAACCCCCCGGGAGGCACAGATGCTCGGGTTCGTCGGTCAGTTTCAGCACACGCTGGATGCCAAGGGCCGACTGATCCTGCCTGCCCGATTCCGCTCCGAGTTTGAACGCGGTGGTCACCTCAGCCCTAACAGCGAGGGGTGCGTCGCGCTGTGGACACCCGGCGAGTTCGCCCGTCAGAGTGAGGAGCGACTCGCCCAAGCGCGC
>JAJXXB010000201.1 GCA_021781315.1 Actinomycetes bacterium
ACCACGGCGACGCAGGCGACCTTGTCCGATCGCGGCGCCCACCAGCACGATCGCGCCTCCCACGGGTTCGAACCAGAGCAGAGGCTCGTGCAGGATGGTCACGCCGGCGAGGATCGCCACGATCGGTGTGAGGTACGTCACGGTGCTCGCCGTCGCGCCGCCGGCGGCTGCGATGACCTCGAAGTTCCACATGTAGGCAAAGCCGCTACCGACCGCGCCGAGCAGGAGAAGACTCACGAGCGACCCCGTGGTGGGCGAGTGTCCGTTCACGCCGTCGACGGCGAAGGCCGGAGCAAGGAAGATCGTCGCGAGAATCATTTGCGCGCTCGCGAGCGACGACGGCGCGAGTCCCCTTGGTGTGAGGTGGCGGCGGATATAGGGGAAGGTGACGCCGTAAAGGCTGACCGCGACGGAGAGCGCCGTCACCGCCTCCCACGAGATGGCGCCCACGCCACGCCACACACCGAGGAGGACGACGACGCCGACGAGGCCCACCCCCATTCCCAGGACCTGAACTCGAGTGACCGGCTCGTCACGAAAGATCACGGAGATGAAGAACAAGGAGGTGAGCGGTGTGAGCGAGTTCACTAGTCCCGCCAGGATCGACGTCGACCGGGTTTCGGCAAAGGCGAAGAGAATTCCTGGGCCGACGTTGAAGATCAGCGCGACGACCGCCAGGTGGATCCACACCGGGCCGCGTGGTGGGAGCCGTACACCGCGCGCTCGCGAGATGGCGAGCAACGTGAGAGCTCCGAGCAGCCAGCGAGAGAAGGCGACGCCCACGGGGGTGAGAAAAGTGAGCGACTGCTTGATGAAGAGAAACGAGCAGCCCCACGCGAGTCCCGTGGCCAGGTAGCGCGGGACCCACTTCGCAGGAGCGCTCGAGGTCACGGAGGAAGTGTACGGGGGTCGCTCTAACGTGGAGGCGTGGCACTGGCGCTATACGACGAGTTGGGCGAATCGTTCTTCATCGACCTGGTGGACGCCTTTTACGGAGAAGTCGTCGCCGATCCGATCCTGCGACCCATGTATCCCGATGACCTGAGTGAGTCGCGCCGGCACCTTCAGCTCTTCCTGATCCAGTACTGGGGCGGCCCGACGACGTATAGCGACGAACGGGGTCACCCCCGTCTACGGATGCGCCACGTCCCCTTCACGATTGACGACGAGGCCCGCGACGCCTGGTTGCGGGCGATGCGCGCCGCGATAAGAACCCTGGCGGACTCGCTCTCGCCCGAGCAGGCGCGCGAACTCGACGACTACTTCGTGATGGCGGCGAGAACGCTGCGAAATGCCTAGTTGACATCTCGGTGACGAAGCGCGCAACTGGGCCGCGCAGTCTTTAGCCTTGGGGTATGGGTCGACGAGTGACGGTCCGAGACGGCGAGGCTCGCGTAGTGAGCGTGACGCCGGTGGGTCGCGGACTGGCTCGGCCGCTGCTCGCTCTCGTCACCGCGATCGTCCTCGTTGATTACGGTGCGGGGCGATTCTCCTACGTTCACCAGCACCGACTGATCCTGGGCGCGATACTGGCCGGACCGTGCGCGATGCTCGTCATCACCCGCCTCTGGCAGTGGCGTTCGCACAAGATCCACGTGACCAGTCAGCGCGTCGTCATCGAAGGTGGCGCCGTGCCCCACTACCTGCACTCGATCGAGTTCTCCGACGTGCTCGCGACGCGCGTCGAACAACGCTTCGGCGAGCGACTGAGCCGGCGAGGGGAACTCTTCGTCGAGACGCTAGCGGGGTCGATGTACGTCGGACGGGTTCGCCACCCGGCGGCGCTGGCCCGGTTGATCGACCGCGAGCGGGCGCGACGCGCCCACGAACTCTCCGTGCAGGGGACCGAGTTCCACTTCGAAGCGGTGGCGCCGCCCGGCTTCTATGAGCCGCCGCCGCCACCTGAGTGGCGTTCGAGGTCGTTGTCCAACCGATACCGTGAGTGAGTGACTACTCGATATCGCTGCAGCGCCTGCGGCAATCTGACCCGTTTCGACGTTGTGGAAACGACGTCGGTGCGCTCCTTCTACCACTTCACCGTCGGCGGTGATCTGTCGATCGAAGAGCCCGAAGTGATTACGCGCACGATCGATTCGGTGATCTGTCGCTGGTGCGGTCACGGACGAGGCGTGGAGGAAGTCACCGAGGACGCCTGATGGAGTTGCGCAGCGTCGACACTCCCCGAGAGCGTCCGGCGCCGGCCGGCTTTCGCGGCCGCGACGCCGCGGGCGTCGAGGTGTCGCGCACCTTTACTCGCGCGACGGTCGTGGTCGCGGTCAAGCCCCACTGCGACGGGTGCCGCGAGTTCGTGTCGGGCGAGGCGTGGGTGGGAGACGTCGACCTGGTGGTGGCCGCGGCGGCTGAGGATGATTCGTGGCGCGACAGCGGCGTCGTCATCGCGCCCGAGCTCTGGCGCGACCTTGAGATTCGCTCGGCACCGTTCTTCGCATTGATCGATCCGGCGCGCGGCGTCGTCACGTATGAGGGCTCAGCGTTCTCCGCCGCCCAGGTGGCCGGAGAGATCGCGAGTCGCTTGGGTGCGTCCGACAGCCCGTCGTGATCGCGGTGGCGGTGCCACCGTCGTGATCCGGACTCTTTGGGCTTAACGACCCCGACCGTTACCGTTGAAGAAGAACAACGTGGTGCGCTTCCCGTCGGCGCCGCGCGGGGCGATCGAGGAGTAGTCACTCGGCTCTTTTTCGAAGAGGAAGCGGTTCACCCTCTTCCAAAAGCCGTGGGGAGGGGCAGGTCGTGGCGTCGCGACTTCGTCATCACCCACGCCGTGCTCGGCGGGCTGATCGAGGAAACGCTCGATGGGGTCGTCCTGGTCGGCCATAGTCCTCCCTGCTTGACGCGCCGTCAGCTGCGCAGAACTGGCGCAACTCCTCTCGCGACCGAACCTACATCGTTGCCGCCGGAGGGCGCGGCAACCCGAGTGTCGTATCGCGTGGATCGGAACCCCGTGGTGTCACACCCCGATGTCAGTGTCGAGGGAGAGCAAGGGGTGACATGGCACACGACATCGAACTTTCCATCAGTTGCAGCGACTGCGTGCGGCGCAACACGCCGGACTGCGCGGACTGCCTGGTGACCTTCGTACTCGGCGGCGAGCCCGAGCACCTCGAGATGACCACGCGTGACGTTGACGTGGTCGAGCTCTTCACGAGCCAGGGGATGATGCCGCACCTACGCTTTCAGCGCGACCGCGCGGCGACGTCGACTCCGGACTAGGAGTCGGCATTAGCGTGGTGGCCCATGGCGCGCCACCTCCTCGTGACCAATGACTTCCCGCCCAAGACCGGCGGAATCCAGGTCTATCTCGAGGAACTGTGGCGACGGTTAGAGACGGGGCGCTCTGTCGTGCTGACGGCCTCCTCGCATCCGGACGCCATCGCCTTCGACCGCGAGTCCGAGCTCGAGATCGTGCGGGTTCCGGCGTCGACGATCTACCTGCCCACGCCGCGGGCGAAGCGCGCCATCGAGGTGGCGATCGCCCAGCACGATCCCGCGCTCGTCCTGCTCGATCCGGCGTGGCCCCTTGGTCTGCTGGGTCCGGGCCTGTCGCGGCCCTACGGCGTCATCCTCCACGGGGCCGAGGTGACGATCCCGGCGCGCCTGCCACTCGTCGCGTCATCGCTGCGCTACGTGCTGCGCCACGCGGCGGTGGCGGTCGCGGCCGGCGCCTACGTCGAGGGCGAGGCCCGTCGCTGCGCCGCCGAATACGCGCCGCCGATCCTCCAGGTTCCTCCGGGGGTGGACACCGCGCGGTTCGTTCCCCCGAGTAGTGACGCCCGTCACGAGGCGCGGGCGCGTCTGGGTCTCGCCGAC
>JAJXXB010000139.1 GCA_021781315.1 Actinomycetes bacterium
CGTGATCCTCACCCTGGCTCTCCTGGTAGCGCGCTGGGGCGCCGCGACCTTTGGCTCACGCGGCGCGGTGCTCGCCGTCGCCGCGGCGGGCCTCGCCGACGCTCACGGCGGCTCGTTGACCGCGGCCACGCTCTTTGTTAAGGGCACCCTTGATGTGCGCGTCGCACTGATCGCCATTGGGGCCGCGATGACCGCGAACACCTTCGTCAAGTGCGGCGTCGCCTACGTGGCGGGAGGGCGACGTTTCGGCACTCGCTTCGCGACTGGCGTTCTGGGCTCGCACGTGATCTTCCTACTGGGTCTCGTGGTCGCGGTCGCGCTGTCGTGATCGGCGCCCGTGATCGACGTTGGCCCGTGTCGTGTCGAAGATGAGAGGACGCGTCGACCGGCAAAACGAACGTCGAAGTTGACGTTGCGGACAGGCAGCGACTGGCTAGCTCGTGGGCGCCTCGCCCGCGGGCGGGGTGCAAAAGTCCACGTCGTTCGTCGTGACCGTGCCGGCCGTGCGCCCGGGCGCGGTCTGATCCGACCAGTACATATTCGTGTGCGAGATGACCTGATCGGGCGGCGGCGCCCCCCACTCGGTCAGGTCCTCGGTGGTGTGGGCGTCACTGACGAGGATCGTGTCGTACCCGCGAACCAGCGCACCGTGGAGCGTCGAGCGGATGCACATGTCGGTCTGGGCGCCGACGACGACAAGACGCCCAACCCGGCGCTCTGCGAGCACTGACTCGAGGATCGTGTCCTCGAAGGAGTCGCCGTAGTTCTTCTCGACGAGCGCTTCGCCGTCGCGGGGCTCGAGTTCGCCCACGATGGCCCACTCGTTGCTTCCTCGTTCGAGACCACGATCAGAGTGCTGGACCCAGACGACCGGGACGTGCTCGGCGCGCGCCCGCTCGACCAAGTTCGCCACGTTCGCCACGACCGCGTGTCGCTCGTGCGCCTGCGCCACAACACCGATCTGTAGGTCGATGACGAGGAGCGCGGTGAATGGTCGGTCCGTGAGAGTTGTCATTGCCGTCCTAACGACCGCTGCTGCCACCCAGGATAGGGCCCCGTGACGACATCGTGGATCCCATGATTGGAAGAGTCCCCAGTCTCTGACGGGACCGGTAGTCACGGGGTCCTCACGTCGCAGCGGCGAGGTTGAGGTGAGCGACACCCAATGCCCGAAGACCGTCCGCGCTCGGGCGTCGTCGCACGGGTGAACGCATGGACTGCTCCAGGTGTGGCGAGCCGGCGAGTAGTTTTCCTGCGTGGGAATTTTGGTCATCGGCATGCATCGCTCGGGCACGTCGGCCCTCGCCGGCGCGCTCGTCGGACTGGGTCTCGACGCCGGTGACCCCTCGAGCCTGATGGCGCCGGACGAGGGCAACCCCGAGGGCTACTTCGAGCAGTGGCCCATCGTCGAGTTCGACGAGGAGATCCTGCTGGCCTTCGGTGGACGTTGGGACAGCCCCCCGGAGTTACCCGCGCAGTGGATGAGCGAGGACTACCGGCGCCGCGCGGCCGATCTCTACCGCTCCCTCTACGCCAGCGAGCACTTCGTCATGAAGGACCCGCGGGCCACTCTCGTGCTCGACCTGTGGCGCGCGAGCGCCCCGCGCGAGCCGAGCGCGGTCTTCATCGTGCGCGATCCGATGCAGGTCGCCTGGTCGCTCGCCAAGCGCGACGCCATTCCCGTCTCGACGGGTCTGGCGCTCTGGGCGGCCTTCAACCGGGCGGCCCTCTCGGGCCTCGCCGGACTGCGCGTGCACGTGTGTTCCTACGAGGACCTGGTGGAACGGCCCGACGACGTGCTGGCCGGAATCGCCACCAGTCTCTCGGCGTGGGGCGAGCTGCCCGAGGGCGCCGACGTCGCGGGGGCGCTAAGTCGCATCAATCCCCAGCTACGGCGCAACGTCGCGCCCGTGAGCGAAGATCGTCGTCTGGAGCCGCCCGCCGAGATCGTCGCCCTGGCCCAGTACCTCGCCGGCCTCTCCGGGCGCCACGACCACTTCCGCGCCGCGGCGCCGGCCGCCGGCTGGTGGGAGGGCGCCCTGCTCGAGGAGCGGCGCCTCCTGGTCGCCGAACTGACCCGTGAGGTGAACCGACTCGACGCGATCGTGGCCGACCTGGTCACCGGCAACGAGGCGCTGCGCGCCCAGTCCCAGGAGCTGCGCGGCGAGCTCGACGCCACGACCGCGGCCCTCGAGAGGCTGCGCAACGCGGCCCCCGTGCGCGCGATGCGCGCCCTCGGTCGCGTCGTCGGTCGCTGAGTCTTCTACACTTCCCCTGTGCCACGGACGACCACCGAGCCCTTCGTCCCGAGCGCGGGCTACGTCGTCTGGTTCACCGGGCTCTCCGGCGCGGGCAAGTCCACCATCGCCGCGGTGCTCGAGGCGCGGCTGCGCGCGCGTGACGTGCTCGTCTACAACCTCGACGGCGACGAACTGCGCCGCGGCCTCAACCGCGACCTGGGTTACACCGACGCCGACCGCGTCGAGAGCATCCGGCGCATCGGCGAGGTCACCCGTCTGATGGTCAACGCCGGTCTCGTCGTGATCGTCGCGGCGATCTCGCCCTTTCGCGAGGGTCGCCAGAACGCCCGGGACCTCTTCGCCCCCGGCACCTTCGTCGAGGTCCACGTCGACACGCCCCTCGAGGTCGCCGAGGCCCGCGACACCAAGGGCCTCTACCGGGCCGCGCGTGAGGGGCGGCTCCTCAACTTCACGGGCATCGACTCGCCCTACGAGGCGCCCCTCGAGCCCGAGGTGCGTGTCGCGTCGGGCACCTCGCCCGACGCGGCGGCCGACGCCATCCTCGAGGTGGTCGCCGCGCGCGGCCTGCTCGGCCCTACAGTGAGGCCATGACATCTCGCGAGGTGGCCGACTGCGTGGACGATCGCGCGATCGCGGTGCCCCTCGACGACGAGCGGCTCGCCCTGATGGCCAAGGCGGTGGGGCATCCGGTGCGGGTGAAGATCCTGCGCCTGCTCGCCGAGCGCACGACCTGCGTGAGCGGTGACCTCGCGGCCGAGTTCCCGTTGGCCCAGTCCACGGTGTCCGAGCACCTGCGCGTGCTGCGCGACGCCGGCCTGATCCAGGGAGAGATCGAGGGCGCGCGCGTCTCCTACTGCGTGAACGCGGCGGCCCTGGCGGCCCTGAGCGACGCGTTGGGCTCGCTGTAGGGATCGTTTCGGCTATCGTCGAATTACGATGAGGTAGGGCCCGAAGGAGACGGACATGGCCAAGACCGCGGTGCTGATCTTTCACGACGACGACGCGTCGCTGCGCGTGGGGGCGAGCGTGAGCGAGCGCATGCGCCAGGCGGCGCCCGACGCCGGCGTGGAGATCGAGGTGTTCGTCTTCGGCCCGGCCCAGGCCGTCCTCTCGGCGCACGAGGACGGCGAGACCCGCGAGGCCTTTCGCGAGGCCATCGACGACCTGGTCGAGCGTGGCGTCGTGGTGGGCGCGTGCGTGAACGTGGCGCGCGCGAACGACGCCGAGGCGTCGCTCAGCGCCCGGGGGCTGCGCCTGGACTTCGCGCGCGACGTGTTCCTGCGCTGGGGTCACGAGGGCGCCGCGGTCCTGAGCTTCTAGTCGCGTGACGAACACCACCGCGACCCTCGAGGTGCCGATCGCGCGACGCCTGTCGTTCCTGGATCGCTACCTGCCGGTGTGGATCCTCGCCGCGATGGCCCTCGGGCTGATCCTGGGGCGCGCCGTGCCGCGGCTCAACACGGCGATCTCGGCCGTCCAGGTCACTCAGGGCACGTCGCTGCCCATCTTCATTGGACTGCTCGTGATGAT
>JAJXXB010000002.1 GCA_021781315.1 Actinomycetes bacterium
CCTCGCTGACGAGCGCGCTCTCGAGCGCAACCTGATGAGCGAGCGCTTCGCCGAGCGCCTCGCCTCGTACCAGCACTACGACTTCGTCTCCTCCGAGGCGCGCGAGAGCTTCGAGGCGATGCTCGGCGAGCTCGAGCGCGACGTGCTCTCGACCTACTTCGAGTCGGCCAAGGACTTCATGGGCCGCGCCGACGAGGCCGAGCTCGCACGGTTGCGCGAGATGATGGACGCGCTGTCGACCATGATCGAGCAGGACCGTCGCGGTGAGCCCCTCGATCCCACCTTCGACTCGTTCATGGAGAACTTCGGCGACTACTTTCCCGGCGCCACCAGCCTCGAGGACGTGATCCGACAGATGGCCGAGCGCGCGGCCGCCGCCGAGGCGATGTTCAACTCCCTCTCCGGCGCCCAGCAGCAGGAGCTGCGCTCGCTCTTCGATCAGATGATGGGCAACATGGAGCTCAACTTCTCCCTGTCGCGCCTGAGTGCCAACCTGCGTCAGGCGACGCCGGACATCGATTGGCAGCGGGCCGCGCGACTTCGCGGGTCGTCGTCCTTCGCCGAGGCCACCTCGCGGGCCGAGGAGTTGGCCGAGCTGGGACGCCTCGAGCAATTCCTCACCCAGAGCGGGGCGGCCCGCGCCCTGCCCGAGGTCGACGTCGAGGCCCTGCGCCGGCACCTGGGCGACGACGCCGCGCGCCACGTGGCGAAACTCCAGCGCGCGCTCTCGTCCTTAGAGGACGCCGGCTTCGTGGACCGCTCGCGCGAGGGACTGCACCTCTCGGCCAAGGGCGTGCGCCAGGTGGGGGACCGGGCGCTGCGCGACCTCTTCACCCAGCTGCGGGTCTCGCCGGTCGTCGGCGAGCACCGCGAGGCGACGCTGGACCGCGGCGGGGACCGCGAGGAGACGTCCAAGCCCTGGCAGCCCGGCGAGCCGCTGTCGCTCAACCTGTCGCGCACCCTGCGCAACGCGATCACCCGCGAGGGCCCCGGCCTGCCCGTGCGACTCGCCCCCGAGGACTTCGAGGTCGAAGAGTATGAATCGGCCCGGCGCAGTGCGACGGTCTTCGCGATCGACCTGTCGCTCTCGATGGCGATGCGCGGCAACCTGGTGCCGGCGAAGAAGATGGTCCTGGCCCTGGCCGAGTTGATCCGCACGCGCTATCCGCGCGACCGCGTCGCCCTGGTGGGCTTTGGCGAGGTGGCCCGCGAGCTGCGCGTCGCCGACATCCCGGCTCTGACGATCGACTACCAGTACGGCACGAACCTCCAGCACGCCCTCGCCCTCTCGCGCCACCTGCTGCGCGACGAGCGCGGCCAGCGCCAGATCGTCGTCGTGACCGACGGCGAGCCCACCGCGCACCTGACCGACGACGGAGAGCCCTTCTTCTCCTGGCCGCCGGTGGCCGAGACCCTCCAGCGCACCATGGCCGAAGTGCTGCGCTGCACGCGCGCCGGGATCACGATCAACGTCTTCGCCCTGGACATCGAGCGCACGCAGTTCCCCTTCGTCGAACAGATCGCCCGGGTCAACGGCGGGCGGACCTTCTACACCGAGGTCGACGACCTCGGTCGCTACGTCCTCGACGACTGGGTGCGCCACCGTCGCGCGGGCTGACCCCGTTGATCAGGAAAAGTCAAAATTCCATTTGCTTTTTGGCCCGAACCCCGACACAATGACACCGTTGTAATTACATCGGTGGCGACACCGTCGGGGAGGACTACAACATGGAGATCGTAGAGCTGCTGAGCGGCATGGAAGACCGGGGCTGGCAGGCCCGCGCCAACTGCATGGGCGTGGACCCGGACCTGTTCTTCCCCGAGCGCGGCGCGTCGACGCGCGAGGCCAAGGAGGTCTGTCGCGGCTGCGTGGTGCGCGAGGACTGCCTCGAGTACGCGCTCGACAACGGTGAGAAGTTTGGCATCTGGGGCGGCATGAGCGAGCGCGAGCGGCGCCGACTGCGCCGGGCCCGCGCCATCGAGCGGCGCAGCCAGGCCGGTTAGATCCGCGCCTCGATCGTCCGCTGCGCGGACAGGTCGAGTTGGCCCCAGCGAGACGGATCCTCGGCGTCGAGCAGTGACGTCGGCGCGAGTCCGACGAGCTCGGCGCGCGCGATGCGCCCTCCCCGCGACAGGCGCGCGGCGACCTCGTCGTAGACGCTCGAGAGCGACACCGCCGCCACGTCGATCACGTTGCAGCTGACCTGGACCGCGTCGCCGACGGCGAAGGCCAGCGTGCGCAGTCCCGGTCGACGAAGGTCCCTCGCGATGGCGCGCGCGGCGTCAATGTTGACGTCCTCGAGCCATAGGTTCCAGGCGACCAGGATTGGGCGGCACCCGACGGCGCTCGCCCCGAAGCGCGGATGCGCGTGGGCGGGCCCGGCGTCGGGCAAGAGGTCGCGGAAGGCCCGTCGTCGCACCTCGGGCAGCGACCGTTCGCCACCGGCGAGCGCGCCGTAGAGGAAGACGGGCACGTCGTGGGTCTCGGCCAGCCAGTGTGCGGTGTCGTCGCGCAGCGCGCAGGCGCGCGCGGCCTCGCGCGCATCGAGTGCGACGAAGGGCACGACGTCGACGACGCCCAAGCGCGGGTGCACGCCCTCGTGGGTCGCGAGGTCGAGAACGTTCAGGGCCGCGCCGATCAGTGCGCGCACGTCGGCGACCAGTTTCTCGGGATCGTTGATCAAGGTGAAGACACTGCGGTGGTGGAACGCGTCGGCGTGACGGTCGCGCAGCGACGCACCCGCCGCGTGGCTCAACTCGTCAAGGACGTCGAGGCGCCGACCCTCCGACAGGTTGAGGACGCATTCGAACACTCAGCTGGGATTAGGAGCCGAGCGACGCCGCGAACGAGCCAGGCGGCGACGCTCGCGTTCGCTCTTGCCGCCCCACACGCCGTGGTCGACGTGGTTGGCCAGCGCGTATTCGAGGCACTGGGCGGCGACCGGACAGGTGGCGCAGATCTTCTGGGCGCGGATGACGCCGATTCCGTCGCGGGGAAAGAACGTCCCCGCCGGGTACTCACGACACTTGCCGTCAGCCATCCATTCGGTGCCCATTGCCACCCCCTTTAGAACTTCATGGTAGCGAGCAAAGCATAAGGAACCCTTAAAGGATGCGTGTAGTTCTTCACAATATTGCCGGCCACCGAGCCGACCAGGGAGAAGGCCCGTCGCGTCACCCCGGTACACTGGTGGCAACCAAAGGAGCACCGTGAGCCAGGTACCCACCACCGAGACCGAGGTCGTCGAGCCGGTCGGCCACGTCCAGGTCGTCTATCTCGGTCCCGTCGCCCCGCACTGGGAGTGCCGCATGGTCTTCGGCGACGAGGAGCAGATCCAGGCCTTCGTGGACCGCATCGACGCGCGGCTGCGCTTCCTGCCGCCCCACGACCCCCAGTTCCGCCGCAACCGCGAGCGCGTCAACCGTGACGCCGAGCGCGAGAACCTCCTCGTCGAGTGGAACCTCGGCTACGAGGAAGAGTCCTGACGCTAGGCGAGGGGTGACGTCGTCACCCGCTGGTACCAGGCCGACGGGTCGCTCAGTTCCTCGCTCGACGGCAGACCGTCCACGCGCAGCAGCGCGCCAAAGACGTTGAGGCCGTGCGCCTCGGCCAGCTCGGCCACGAAGATCGCCGCCTCGTCGTGGTGCGGCCCCTGATTGGCGATGCCAAAGAGCGCGGCCGCGGCGTCCTCGCCGCGCGCGTCGCTGCGCCGATGGCGTCGGTAGGCCTCGGCGAGGGCGGGGCGCTCGCCCACGAGCGCGTTTGTGATGTCGCTGGCCG
>JAJXXB010000135.1 GCA_021781315.1 Actinomycetes bacterium
CATGCGAAGAAAGCCGAACCAGCGCCGCGTCGTGAAGCGCTTCCACGCGCCCGTCGTGTGATCGAGGGCGATCGATCGGTCCACCGTGATGGGATGGTGCAGGGTCTCGAGCAGCGGCCAGCCCTCACGGGCGAGCGCCGCGATTCCCGGCCCCATGCACTGGTTGTCGTGGACGATGTCGAACTCGCCGCGGCGCGCGCGCAGCATCTTGTGCACGCGACGGCTGAAGGCGTAGGGCTCGCCGAAGCCGGCCCCGAGCATGATCAAGAACTCGGAGACGTCCTCGCGGCTCGTGAACTCGCGCCGCGCCGGGATCCGGAAGGGGTCGGGGTCGCGGTAGAGGTCGAGCCCGCGCACCGGAGTGAAGCCCACGCCGTCGTCGAGCTCGGGCCACGGCGGGCCGGAGAACACCTCAACGCTATGTCCCAGGGCGACGAGTTCTCGGGTCAGGTGACGGGTGTAGACGCCCTGGCCGCCGCAGCGCGGGTTACCGCGGTAGATGAGGAAGGCCACCCGCGACTTGCCGGGGGCCGGCGGGGCCGGTGCCACACGCTCGGGCAGGGTGATCGCGCGCGAGCGCGCCCACGAGGCGCGGGTCTCGGCGATGGTCTGACGCAGCGATCGGGGCACGAGCCAACTCTCCAGTCGAAGTTCCTCATTCTTTCGTACTTCGCCACCTCGCACAAATGCCCCCGGGGCCCTCGCTCCGCGTGACTACGCTCGGACCCATGGACCTGACCTATCCCGACGACGCCGAATCCTTCCGCCTGGAGATCCGCGCCTGGCTCGAGGCCAACCTGCCCGCGGGCTGGTTCGAACCGGGCTTCTCCATGACCGAGGCCGAGCGCCAGCAGTTCAACAAGACCTGGAACGAGACGCTCTTCGCGGGTGGTTGGATCTGCGCCGGCTGGCCCGTCGACTACGGCGGCAAGGGTCTCTCCCTGCTCCAGCAGGTCGTGCTCAACGAGGAGTTCGCCAAGGCCGGCGCGCCGATGCGCGCCGACTTCTTCGGCGACACCCTCGTGGGACCGACCATCCTGCAGTGGGGCACCGAAGAGCAGAAGAGGGAGTTCATCCCCGGCATCCTCGAGGGGCGCATCACCTGGTGCCAGGGTTTCTCCGAACCCAACTCGGGGTCGGACCTGGCGAGCCTCAAGACGAGCGCGGTGCTCGACGGCGACGAGTGGATCATCAACGGCCAGAAGGTGTGGACGACCCAGGCCCAGTACGCCGACTACGTCTTCCTACTCGCGCGCACCGATCCTTCCGCCCCGGCCCACGCCGGCATCAGCTACCTCCTCGTGCCCATGCACCAAGAGGGCGTGGAGATCCGTCCCATCACCCAGGTCGACGGCTCCGCCGAGTTCAACGAGGTCTTCTTCACCAACGCGCGCTGCCCCAAGGGCAACGTCATCGGCGGGGTCAACAACGGCTGGAAGGTCGCGATGACGACGCTGGGATTCGAGCGCGGCTCGTCCTCGACGACCGGGTACCGACGCTTTCTCAAAGAGTGGGACTCGATCCTCGAAGAGGCGCGCCACCACGGCCGCACCGGCGACCGCCTGGTGCGCGACGCCCTCGTGCGCTCCTGGCAGAAGGTCAAGATCATGGAGATCAATGGCTATCGCTCACTGACCGACGCCCTCAACGGCACCCACGACGCAGCGCTGCTCGGCGCGTGCAACAAGATGTTCTGGTCCGAGATGCACCGCGAGATGATGGAGATCGGACTCGACGTGATGGGCATGCAGTCCCAGATCCTCACGGGCAAGGGGCCCGACCCCCAGGCGGGACCGGGCCGACGCGGGCGCGCCGACTACCCGGTCTCGGACCTTCAGGCGTCGTTCTTCTTCTCGCGCTCGGAGACCATCTGGGGCGGCACGGCCGAAATCCAGCGCAACATCATCGGCGAGCGGGCCCTCGGCCTGCCCAAGGAGCCCAAGCCCCAGAACGCCTAGGCCGCGTGCTCGAGCACCGGGGCCGGGGTGCGCAGGTGCGTGGTCGCGAGCCACGCGCCGACCAACAGCGTGAGCGTTGAGCCCACGAGCAGGCCCGTGCGCGGGTCGCTCAACTTGATGACGAACCCGATGAGCGGCGCCCCAATGGGCGTCGTGCCGAAGAAGGCGATGCCGTAGAGGCTCATGACCCGCCCGCGCATCGCGCTCGTGGAGTTGAGCTGCAGAGTGGCGTTCGCGGTCGACACGAAGGCCACCGAGCAGGCGCCCGTCGGGATCATCAGGAGCTCGGCCAGGTGCGCCGAGGGCATCAGCGCCACCAGGGTCAGGGACGTGCCAAAGCCCAGCGCCAGCGCGGCGAGCAGACCGGGGGTCGGGCGTGAGCGATACGCGATGGCGAGCCCGCCGACGATCGCGCCGAGCCCCATCGCTCCCATCATCAACCCGTACTCGACCGCGGTGCGCTGGTGGAAGGTGTCGTGCGCGAGCAACGGCAGGGTGACGGTGAAGTTGAAGGCGAACGTGCCCACGACGGCGACCGCGAGCACCGCACGGCGCAGCTCGGGATTGGCCCGCACGTAGGCGATGCCCAGGCGCAGCTGACCCTTCTCGCGCGTGACCGTCTTCATGGGCAAGAACTCGTGGCTGCGCATGAGAGCCAACGCGACCAGCACCGCGACGTAGCTCACGGCGTTGGCGTAGAAGCACACCGCGGTGCCGAAGGTGGCGATGAAGGCGGTCGCGATTCCGGGGCCGATCAGACGCCCCGCGTTCATGAGAACACTATTGAGACTGACCGCGTTGGCGATGAGGTCGCGGCCGACCATCTGCTGGACGAAGGCCTGTCGCGCCGGGACGTCGAAGAGGTTCACGATACCGAGTAGGCCGGCCAGCAGGTAGACCGCCGTGATGCTGACGTGATGCGTGGTCACCATCACGCCGAGGGCCAGTGCTAACAGGCCGGCCCCGCCCTGGGTGGCGTAGAGGATGCGTCGCTTGTCGTGACGGTCGGCGATCACGCCCCCGTAGGAGCCGACGACGAGCATGGGCACGTACTGCAACGCGACGGCGATGCCGAGGTCCACCGACGAGCCCGAGATCTGCAGGATCAACCAGCCCTGGGCCACCGACTGCATCCAGGTTCCCGACACCGACACCAGCTGGCCGAAGACGTAGAGACGGAAGTTGCGCACGCTCAAGGCGGCGAAGGTCTTGGACTTGAAGTTCTGCGCCGCGCTCACTCTTCCTCCAAGAGGAGCTCGAGGAAGCTCGCGACGTCGGAGGCGCGTTCGCGCTGCGCGGGCGAGAGCGACTGCAGCCGACGCTCCAAGAAGGCGGTCTTGCGCTGGCGAATGGCCGTGACTTCGCGTTTGCCGCGCGCGGTGAGGCGCACCCTCGTGCAGCGTCGGTCCTCCGCGTCGGTCGCGCACACCACGAGATCCTGGGCCTCCATGGAACGGATGAGGCGCGTCACCGAGGGCGGCTGGATCTGCTCGGCGGCCGCGAGATCGCCCAGCGAGGGGTTGTCGAGGGAGTCCACTAGCGCGAGCAGTGACGCCTGGGCGGGCGTCACCCCACCGAGGGAGGACGCGCGAAGGCGTCGGTTCAACCGCGTCACCGCCCGACGCAACCGGGCCGCCGTTTCAGAATCCGTCGCTGTCTGGTCCATTAGTTCACCTAACTAAATAATAGCGTCGACCCCCGACGCCGTGTCGTTTCACGTCGCACGGGCCGTCGTCGGCCACTCACCCGGCGCTAGAGAGCGCGCCGCATCCAGATCGAGTCCTCGCCGAGGAACCC
>JAJXXB010000006.1 GCA_021781315.1 Actinomycetes bacterium
GGGGCCCGCATCACCGTGCTTCGCCACGGTGAGTTTCCCGTGTTTCTCAGCGCCGACGACTCGTTCGCCTACGCCTTCACGGACTACGCGGCGTCGGGGCTGCCCCTCAAGGTGTTGGCCTTTCGTCACGGCCACTTCGTCAACGTCACGCGCCAGTATCCGACGCAGATTGCCCACGACGCCTCGCAGTGGTGGAGTGCCTTCGCCGCCCAAAAGTCCTCGCACTACAGCGACAGCGTCGGCGTCTTCGCCGCGTGGGCCGCGGACGAGTACCTCCTCGGCCACGCGAGTCACGTGAAGGCCGTCGCGCTCGCCCAGGCTCGCGCCGGGCACCTCAACAGCGCCCTCAGCCCGATCAACCCCAGCGGTCTGCGCTACGTCAGCCAGCTCGAGCGATTCTTGAGCCGCGAGGGCTACGGCCGCTAGGCCCGCGCCGACACTTGCGCGAGCCTTCGCCGCGTAGCGCAGCGGGCACCCTCGCACGAGTGCCAGCGCGGCTAACGTCGCCGACAATGGCCCTCGACCGTGCACTGCTCGACTGGCTGCTCGACAGCGATCCGGCGCTGCGCTGGCAGGTAGAGCGCGACCTCGCCCGCGCGCCGCGAGAGACGTGGATGGCGACGCGCTCGCGCGTCGCCACTGAGGGAGTGGGCGCGCAGCTGCTCGCGCAACAAGACCCCGACGGCCAGTGGGCCGGCGGCGCCTACTTCCCGCGCGACTTCGACTTCGATGGTCCCGAGGCCGCCGACGACGCCGGCCAGCCCTGGACGGCCACCACGTGGTCGCTCAACGCCCTGCGCGAGTGGGGCCTCGACGCACGCGCGCTCGCCGGGACCGCCGAGCGGCTCGCGTCGAGCTGCCGCTGGGAGTACGAGGACCTTCCCTACTGGGGCGGCGAGGTCGACTGTTGCATCAACGCCTTCACTCTCGCCAACGGGGCGTGGCTCGGAGCCGACGTGAGTGCGCTCGTCGCCTGGTTCGCCGAGCACCAACTCGCCGACGGCGGCTGGAACTGCGAGTGGGTCAACGGCTCGGTACGTTCGTCGTTTCACTCGACGCTCAACGTGCTCGACGGCCTCCTCTCCTACGAGGTGGCCACCGGCGAGAGTGACGCGATCGGTGCCCTACGCACGCGCGCCGAGCACTACCTGCTCGAACGCCGGCTCATGGAGCGACGCTCGACCGGTCAGCGCGTCGGGCCCTGGGTCGGTGAGTTCGCGTACCCATTTCGCTGGTACTTCAGCGTTCTGCGTGCGGCCGACTACTTTCGCGCGGCGAGCCTCCACGACGCAGCCGAGCCCGACGCGCGCCTCGCCGGGGCCATCGCGCTGATTCGCGGCGCGCGTCAGCCGGAGGGCTACTGGCTCCAAGAGGCCCGCCACCCCGGGCGCACGTGGTTCGACTTTGACGTCGCGCCCGGCGCGGCGTCAAAGTGGCTCACCCTGATTGCCACACGCGTTCTCTCGTGGTGGGACGAGTCCGCCCACGAGACGCCAAGCGTCCACGGGTGAACTAGCGAGCGATCCGCGGCCGGGCCCTGGTGGGCCCGGACTACTCGTTGGTGGGCGCGTCGCCCTCGGGGGTCTCGGATGCGGGA
The DNA here is from genome assembly GCA_021781315.1 of Actinomycetes bacterium. The sequence continues at coordinate 1,598 of JAJXXB010000006.1, forward strand.
GCTTCCGTAGCCACCTCGGTCGCGTACTCGGCCCAGGCGGCCTGCGCCTCGGTCTCGGGGGTGAAGTCGCCGTACTCGAGGCCACCGATGTAGTTGCCCTCGGTGTCGTAGGCGTGGCTGCCGAAGGCCTCGCGGTACTCCTCGGAGACCTCGCCACCTTCCGCCGCCTGCTTGATCGAGAGGCTGATGCGACGCCGTGCGGTGTCGAGTTCGATGATCTTGACCCAAAGCTCTTCGCCCGCGCTGACGACCTGGTCGGGCGAGTCAACGTGGTGCGCGGCCATCTCTGAGATGTGCACGAGACCCTCGATACCCTCGCCCACCTGGACGAACGCGCCAAAGGGCACGAGCTTGGTCACCCGGCCGTACACCAGCTGGTCGACGGCGTGGCTGTCGGCGAAGACCTGCCACGGGTCGGACTGGGTGGCCTTGAGCGACAGGGAGATGCGCTCCTTGGCAAAGTCCACGTCGAGGACCTCGACGTCGACTTCGTCACCCACGGCGACGACTTGGCTGGGGTGATCGATGTGCTTCCAGCTGAGCTCGGAGACGTGAATGAGACCGTCCATCCCGCCCAAGTCGACGAAGGCGCCGAAGTTGACGACCGACGAGATGACGCCGTGGCGGCGCTCGCCGGGCTTGAGGTTGTTGAGGAAGTCGCCGCGCTGTTCCTTCTGCGTCTCCTCGAGCCAGGCGCGGCGTGAGAGAACGACGTTGTTGCGGTTACGGTCGAGCTCGATGATCTTGGCCTCGACGGTCTTACCGATGTAGGGCTGGAGCTCGCGCACGCGACGCAGCTCGACCAGCGAGGCCGGCAGGAATCCCCGCAGGCCGATGTCGACGATGAGCCCGCCCTTGACGACCTCGATGACGACGCCCTTGACGACCTCGTCGCGGGTCTTGAGCTCTTCGATCGTGGCCCAGGCCTTCTCGTACTGCGCACGCTTCTTGGAGAGGATGAGGCGACCCTCTTTGTCCTCCTTTTGCAGGACGAGGCACTCGACGCGCTCGCCCATCGAGACGATCTCGGAGGGGTCGGCGTCATTGCGAATGGAGAGCTCGCGCGCGGGGATGACGCCCTCTGACTTAAAGCCGATGTCGAGCAGGACCTCGTCGTGGTCGATCTTGACTACCGTGCCGACGACCAAGTCGCCGTCGTCGAACTCGAGGACGCTGTTGCCGACCAGGGACGCGAGGTCGGTGCCGACGAGGTTGTCTTCGGTGATGACGCGGGGAACGTAGTTGCCCTCGGCGTCGAAGGTACCCATTTGCTGGGGGGAGAGGAGGCTCGTGCCGTCCGACATATTCCGTAATTCCACTACCGACCACACCGGGGTCCACTAGGCAACAGGGGCTGGGCCACCGGTGTCAACCCAGGGTTACGAGCCTAGCAGGCTCACCCCTTGGCGTCCGCCCAGTTCTCCCCCCAGGCCAGCGACGTCGTGAGCGGCACGCTGAGGCGCGCCGCGTGGGTCAGCGCGTCGATGATGATTCGCGAGACCGTCTCTCGCTCAGCGGGGGGCGCTTCGACGAGGACCTCGTCGTGGACCTGGAGGATGAGGCGCGCCTCGAGGCCGTGGTCGGCGAGCTCGTGGTCCAGGCGCACCAGCGCGGACTTGAAGACGTCGGCGGCCAGTCCCTGGATCCCGGCGTTCATCGCCTGGCGTTCGGCCGCCTGACGTTGGGGGCCCACCGCCGTGGCCAGATCCGGGAACGGACGAATACGACCGAATTCGGTGCGCGAGTAGCCCCGGGCGCGGATCTCCTTGACGGTGTCGTCCATGTAGCGCTTGAGGCTCGGGAATCCCCCGAAGTACTGGTCCATGATGGAGCGCGCTGCGCCCACGTCGATGCCCAGTCGCCGGCTCAGGCCGAAGGCCTCCATGCCGTAGGCCAGGCCGTAGGAGACGGCCTTGGCCTGTTCGCGCTGGTCGTGAGTCACGGCCTCGGGCGCGACGCCAAAGACGATTGCCGCGATGGAGCGGTGCACGTCCTCGCCACTGGCGAAGGCGGCGAGGAGTCCCGCGTCTTGGGAGAGGTGCGCGAGGATGCGCAGCTCGATCTGGTTGTAGTCCGCCACCGCGAGCAGCCAACCCTCGCTGGGCAAGAACGCGTAGCGCAGCCGACGGCCCTCGAGTCCGCGCACG
>JAJXXB010000173.1 GCA_021781315.1 Actinomycetes bacterium
ATGATGTTCGCGACGTTGTCGTCGATCATGACGACACGAGCGTCGACGAATCGACGAAGCATCAGGCCCTCCCCGTCGAGAGGTTCGCGGTTCCCAGGAACCCTCTCCCTACCACTTCGTCTAGTGGCTTCGAGCGACGATGCGTCACGCCCCGCGCCATCGGCTACGTCGCCCACCCGGTTCGCGGGTCACGGGTCTGATCACCCACGGGTTTGGAAATTTGAACGTCCATCACGGCCCCTAGAGAGAAAATACCACCGTGACGGGTCACATCATATAAAAAATATTATCTTTCTCCGGCACGCATTAGCGGGCCGCGCTGGAGATTACTCCCCACTGATCAGGTCTTCCACGAACGACCGACCAGGGAGAGCCCACGATTTCGTTGGCAATCGTGACGAATATCACCCTCAAATGAACCCACGCCTAACGGGTTGAGAGGGCGATGGCCCGTCGCACAATCGCCGCGGCGAGCTTGTGCGCGGCCGCGTCGTCGTAGCGCAAGAAGAGTGAGGGCTCGACGAGTTCGAGCTCCATCACCGCCCAGCCCGACTCGGTCGCCACGACGTCGACGCGACCGTAGGTGAGGGCCGGCACGACGGCGTCGACGACGTCGGTCGCCAGTTCGGCCTCGACCTCGGCCAGGACCTCCTCGGCCAGGGCGCGCGCGCTCGCCGGCGCGCTGGAAACCGACATGCGCTCTTCGCGGTAGTGACGGTCGCGCGTGGGGGCTGGCTCATTGAGCATCGCCGCCTTGTTCATGGCGTGACTGAACTCGCCACCGATGAAGATGAGGGCCGTCTCGCCGACCTCGTCGACGCTTCTCACGTAGGGCTGAATCAGGACGTCGCGCCCGCGCGCGTGCAGCGCGGCGACGTGGGCGCGCGCGCGCTCGCGCTCGTCGGCGCGGTAGCGGTCGGCGTCGATCGATCCGGCGCCGACGCAGGGCTTGACCACGAAGTCGCCCGCCGGAAAGACCGGCTCCTCGCCCACGGCCGCCACCCGCGAGGCCACCACGGCGTAGCCGCGCGACGCCAGGTCGAAGAGGTAGTGCTTGTCCGAGGAGTACTCGAGGACCGGGTAGGGATTGGCCAGGCGCGTGACGCCCCGCGCCCAGGCGAGGAACTCGTCACGGCGACTCGCGTAGTCCCACGTCGAGCGCACCACGGTGAGGTCGAATCCCTCCCAGTCGACGCGCGCGTCGTCCCAGACGCACAGCTCGCCCGACACCCCGAGATCGGACAGGGCCCCGAGCAGGAGGTCCGAGTCGGGGTCGATCTCGCTCGCGCAGGTCGCGACACCCACTCTCACGGGGTGAAGAGGAGCGTCGCGTGACTGGCCAGGCTCGCGAGCGGACCGGGCCACACCCCAAAGACCAGCGTCAGCGCGACCCCCAGCGCGATGACCAGCGCGCTGGCGCGCGGCACGGCCACGCGGTCGAGCTCGACCGGCTCCTCGGCGTAGAGGGCGAGGACCCAGCGCAAGTAGAAGAACGCGGCGATCGCCGCGGCGATCAGCGAGATCAACGCCAGTGCGCCGCCGCCCGCGTCCACCGCCGCGGCCAGCACGGCGAACTTGGCGTAGAAGCCGCTCGTGAGAGGAACTCCGAGCTGGCTGAGCAGCAAGATCGCGAGCGCGCCACCGAGCAGCGGCTGGCGCCGGGCCAGTCCGCGGTAGCGGTCGATCGAATGGGCCTCGTCGTGGGGCGCACCCACCAGGGTCACCACCGCGAAGGTGGCCACCACGACCGGCGCGTAGGTCATCAGGTAGAAGAGCGTCGCGGCGTTGCCGCGCGTCGTCGCCGCCCACACCCCGAGGAGGATGAAGCCGGCGTGGTTGATCGAGGAGTACGCGAGCATGCGCTTCACGTTGCGCTGGATCAGGGCCATCGAGGCGCCGAGCAGCGTGGTGAGGGCCACCAGCGCCCAGAGGATCGGGCGCCAGGTGTCCATCTGCGTGCCCAGGCCCGAGACGATCACGCGCACCAGCGCGGCGAAGGCGCCGATCTTGACGATCGAGGCCATGAAGCCGGTCACCGGGGTGGGGGCGCCCTCGTAGACGTCGGGCGACCACAGGTGGAAGGGGACGGCCGCGACCTTGAAGGCGAATCCCACCAGCAGCAGCGCGCCGCCGGCCCAGAGCAGGCCAGGGTGCAGCAGCACGTTGCCGGCGAGGAAGTACGAGATGGCCGAGATGTTGGTCGTGCCCGTCGCCCCGTAGGTCAGCGCCGCGCCGTAGATGAAGATCGCCGAGGCGAAGCCGCCCAGCAGGAAGTACTTCAGCGCCGCCTCGCTGCTCGCGCTGCGGTGCCGGTCGAGGGCGGCCAGCACGTAGAGGCCGATCGAGAGGATCTCCAGTCCCAGGAAGATGACGATGAGGTCGTTCGCCTGGACCATCACGAGCGCGCCGGCGCTCGCGGCCAGGGCCAGCACGTGGAACTGGGTGCCGACGACCGAGCCGCGCGCGAGCCAGTCGTGGGCGACCAGGCTCGCCATGATCAGGGCCACCGCCAGGGTTCCCGTCGCGACGACCGAGAAGCCGTCGAGGGCCACCGCGTGGTCGATGGTGGTCGTCGCGCCGTGGCCGGCGACGTAGGACCACTGCACGAAGGAGATCACGAGCGCGCTCGCGCCGGCCAGCACGCTGATCGACGTCGAGGCCTTGGTCGCCAGTCCCCCGCGCACCAGCGCGGTGAGGATGAGAAGCAGCACCGAGGTCCCGAGCAGGATCGCCACCGGCAGGATCGCCAGGTAGTTGATGGAGGGCATCAGGCTCACTTCGTCACCCCCGCGGGCGCCACGTGCTCGATCACCTGTTGGACCGAGGGCGAGATCCGATCGAGCACCGGGCGCGGGAAGACGCCGAGGGCGACGATGAGTACGACGACCGGCACCAGAGCCCAGCGCTCGCGCGCGGTCGCGTCGGTGATCGACGCGTCGTCGCTGCGACCGTGGAAGACCCGCTGGTAGGCCCAGAGCAGGTAGAGCGCCGCGAGCACGACGCCGAAGGTGGCCACGACCGCCCACCACGCGTGCGTGGCGAAGGAGCCGATCAGGATCAGGTACTCACTGACGAACCCCGAGAGCCCGGGCAGGCCGATCGAGGCCAGCATCACGACGGTGAAGAGTCCGGCGAGCACCGGGGCCGGACCCTGCCAACCGGTGAGGTCCTTGATCTGCATGGGACCGCCGCGACGCTTCTCCATGAAGCCGATCAGGAGGAAGAAGCCCACCGTGATGACCCCGTGGTTGAACATCAACAAGACGGCGCCGACCATCGCGATCTTCGAGCCGGTCATGATGCCCAGCGTGATGAATCCCATCTGGGCCACCGAGGAGAAAGCGACGAGGCGCTTGAGATCCGGCGTCACCGTCGCCAGCGCCGAGCCGTAGACGATGCCCACGACCGCGAGGGTGAGCATCACCGGGCGCACGTTGGGCTGGGCCAGGGGAAAGAGCGCCACCGCGAAGCGCAACAGGCCGTAGCTGCCGAGCTTGGCCAGCAGCGCCGAGAGCTCGATGGAGCCCGCGGTCGGCGCTTCGGCGTAGGAGAGCGGCGACCAAGTGTGCAACGGCCAAATCGGCGACTTGACGGCGAAGGCGATCGCGAAGGCGACGAAGAGCCACGTCGCGGTGCCCGAGGACATCGCTGTCGACGAGAGCGCCGAGTAGGCGAAGGTGAGGGCGCCGCCCGCCTGGTGCTGGTGGGCGAATCCCAGGTAGAGCACGCCCACGAAGAGGAAC
>JAJXXB010000216.1 GCA_021781315.1 Actinomycetes bacterium
TCTTCGCGATCGTCTTCGGCCTCGCCCACGCGGTGACCGCCACGTGGGCGAGCGTGGTGACCGTGGGCAGCCTCGTCGCCGGGGTGGTGCTACTCGGTGTCTTTCTCAAGTGGCAACAGCGCAGCGATCACCCGCTGCTCGCGCTGCCCCTCGTGTTCTCGCGCACCCGCGGCGGCTCGATGGTGGCGCTGTTCATCACCATGATGGGGTTCTTCGGCGTCTCGCTGCTGCTTGCCTACTACCTGCAGAGCGAGCTCGGCTACTCGCCGCTTCGCACCGGAATCGCCTTCTTGCCGATGGTGATCGCCCTCGGGTTCTCGGCGATACTCGCGAGCGCGCGGATCCTCGCGGTCTCCGGTCCCCGGCCGCTCGTCCCCGCGGGGATGCTCCTCGCCGGGCTCTCGATGGTGCTCTTGACCCGACTGCCCGTGCGCGCCAACTACTTCGGCACCGTGTTGCCGGGGCTCATCTTGCTCGGCCTCGGACTCGGGCTGATCTTCGCGCCAGCGACCGCGAGCGCGACCGCGGGCGTCGCGCCGTCGCGGGCCGGGGTCGCCTCGGCGATAGTGAACTCGTCCCAGCAGATCGGCGGCTCGGTCGGAACGGCGCTGCTCAACACCATCGCGGTCACCGTGTCGGGCCGGGCGCTTGCCCACGCCAGTGGCGCATCGGCGGGCGTGCGCGCGGCCGCGGCGACTCTGCACGGGTACTCGATCGCCTTCTGGTGGGCGGCGGGGATCTTCCTCGCAGGTTCGCTCTTCACGGCGATTGTCCTCGAGTCGGGCGCGCCCGAACTCAGCGTTGACGGCGCGGGCGCCTGACTATCAGCCGAGCGAGTAGGTTACCCGCACCGAGACCGAGACCGATTGGGTCCCGGGCTGGACGGGCACCGACGCGGCCTTGACCGCGGCGAAGGTAGTGAAGCCCGGAAAGACGATGGGCTGGTTGTTCTCGTTGTCGACGATGGAGCGCACCGCGCCGAGGGTCGTCGACGCGGCACTCGCGAGTTGGGCCGCGGCGCGATGGGCGTTGGCGATGGCCTTCGCACGCGCGCGCGCTAAGACCGTCGACTGGTTCGTGATCGAGTAGGTGATGCCCGAGAGCTGGGCCGCATTGCCCGCCGCGGCGAGGGCGGCCCCGATGAGCGACCCGGCGCGCGCGACGCGGTGGCTGGTCACGGTGAGCTCGTCGTAGACCTGGTAGCCGGTCACCTGGCCGTGGGAGTTGGTGACCGTCGAGACGTTAAGACCCGAGGTCGCGAGGCCGGACTTCGTCGCGCCCGCGCCGAGCAGAGCCGCCTCGACCGTGCGCGTGCGCTGGTTGTTCGCGGCTAACGCCGCGGCCGTCGAGGCACCGGTCGTGGAGACCCCGATGGAGAAGGCGACGGTGTCGGGCGCGCCCGAGGCGCTGGCCGTGCCGCTCACCTCAATGGTGCCCGACGCGCCCGAGCGCGCGTGGCCGACGACGAGTCCGACGACGACGAGGGCGATGGCGACGACGACCTCAACGACGACTCGGGTGGTTCGGGTGGTGGCGGACATGTGGTCTCCTTCGCTCTCACCCCTCCATGTCCGCTGGTGAGCGTTTCTTACATGCGACGCTCGCCACGGTCACCTCGCGCCAGCGCGACAGGGCGCCTCGTCGCTTGACGCTCTGGCGTGGCGACGACTTGTCAGTCTGGGTTGACACGTCGTCGCTGTCAATCTACATTGACAGGTATGGATCTCGAAGCGGTCGGCGCGGGAATTTCGTCCGATGACCCGGCGGTTGGACTGCGCGCCTCGTTGGCGCTGCATCGCTTGGCCGAGCGCGTCGAAGCAAACCAGGTGGCGGCGGCGCGCCAGAAGGGCTGGTCGTGGCAGAAGATCGGCGACGCGCTCGGCGTCACGCGCCAGTCAGTGCACGCCAAATACATGAAGGAGACGCCGTGACGACCGAATCCGTGGCCAGAGCGGTGCGCCACCCCTGGAACGTGTACCTGCGCGCCAGCGAAGAGGCTCGACGCCGAGGTGACCGCCGCACCGGCACCGATCACCTCGTGCTCGCCCTGTTGGCGGACCCGTCAGTCGAGGCGGCGTTGGGCGTGAGCCTGCCACAAGCCCGCCGGGCCCTTGACGCGCTCGATCACGAAGCCCTCGGCGCCATCGGCGTCGGGCCGGACATCGACGCACCCGCGCTCGCCATGCGCGACGTACCCGATGAGCCGACGATCCGAACCGTCATGAGAAACGATCGTCGGCGCTTGACGCCCGCGGCGAAGCGGGTGCTCGAGGACGCCGTCAGGCCCAACCGTCACAAGACCCAGGTCACGGCCGGCCAGGTGCTCGCCCAGCTCGCGGTGCGCCGTCCCCCGGATCCGGCGGCCGTGCTGCTCGCGGCACTGCGCGTGAACCTCGCCGAGGTGCTCACCCGACTCGACACCAGCTCGCTCGAGCGCTGACTCGGTACCACCCGGCGTCGATAGCGGTCGTCAGATCAGCGGCCACGGGTAGGGCGGCCAGTCGCGGTCCTCGTCGGGGGCGGGGTAGCGACTCGATTCGACGAGCGCGCTCGCGCGGTTGAGCGCGAGGGCGACCTCGTGGGGCGCGAGCCAGGGGCGAAGGGACGCACCGTCGCCGCGCGCGAAGCGGTCGATGCGCTCGAGCAGCGCGCCTTCGACCGCCAGTCCGGCGTACTCCCAGACGACGGTGCGCAGCTTGTCCTCTTCGTGGAAACAGAGCCCGTTATCGATCGCCCAGCACCGCACGCCGTCGTAGAGCACGTGCCCGGCCTTGCGGTCGGCGTTGTTCGCCACGACGTCAAAGGCCGCGAGCGCGGCGAACCACGGATCGAACTCGGGCCGGTCGCGAAGCGTGAAGTAGTGGTCCTCGTTGGCGTCGACGACCCACCACTGCAACGAACCGGGTCCGAAGGGCGCGTCGTCGCGCGCGACAGTCGTGGGCACGAGGTCGGTCTCGAGGATCACGTCGAGTTCATAGGCGGCGACTTCGCGGCGCCACAGTCCGTCGGGGAAGTCCCAGAGCGGCCGCTCACCGGCTTCGGCCTTGTAGCAGGCGTTCGCCTGCGCGTCGCCGAGGCGAACGGTGACGAGTAGGGCCTGATTCGACGAGGCGGTGATGCGGCCCTCGACCATGATCTCCCCGTGGGCCAGGAGCTCGCGCTGCTCGGCGCGTTCCACGGCTAGGCGATCGGCGCGCGGTGGCCGTTGGTGCGCGGGCAGTCGTGGCCCCGGGGGTCGAGGGGGCCACCGCAGAGCGGGCACGGGGGCCGTCCCGCCTCGACGAGGCGGGTAACGGCGATGGCGAGCGCGCCGGCCCACTCCTTGGTGAGCGTCAGCTCGAGGGTGTCCTCACCCTCGCGTGACTCCATCGAGACGCTGATGGTATCGGTGTCCTCGTCGACGACGACCGTGATGTCACCGGCCTCGAAGTCCGATTCGAACTCGGCCTCGAGGTCGAGTTCCTCGGGCAGGTGGCCCGGTCGACCCATCGTGTCGAGCACCTGGGCGATCCATTCGGCGAGCGCGGCGAGCTGCTGCTTCTCGCACTTGACGACGATGAGGCGCCGACCCTGGCGCGCCTGGAGCAAGAACCGACGCTGGCCGACGTCGCCGTGGGCGCCGACCATCACCCTGTCGGGGGCGTCAAAGACGTAGTTCATCCGTCACCACCCGGCCGAGCGAGCCCGTGCTGTTCACGCACAAGAC
>JAJXXB010000056.1 GCA_021781315.1 Actinomycetes bacterium
CGAGCAGGTCCTCGAGCACCACGCGCTCGACCATGTCGGTCATCTCGTAGGGCACGCCGGGCAGTGCGTAGACGACCTTCTGGCCAACGGGACAGATGAGGCCCGGCGCCGTGCCGCGCGTCTGGGGGATCACCGTCGCGCCACGAGGGACGTCGGCCTGGAGAAGGTTGTTCTCGGGCATCGTGCGTCCACGCGCGGCGAACATCGTGCGGATGACCTCGACCAGGTCCTCGTGCCGCTCGAGCGGCACGTTCATCACGTCGGCGAGCGCGGCGCGCGTGATGTCGTCCTGGGTGGGGCCGAGACCGCCGCAGACGATCACCGCGTCACTGCGCGCGAGCGCGGTGCGCAGCGCGAGCACGATGCGCTCGTGATTGTCGCCCACGTGCTGGTGAAAGTGCGAGCCGATGCCGTGAGCGGCCAGGCGCTCGCCCAGCCACTGCGAGTTCGTGTCGGCGATCTGGCCCAGCAGCAGCTCGGTGCCGACGGCGAGGATCTCAACGCGCACGATTCGCCCGACGACCCTTCAGGTAGTAGTCCCAGCCGGTGTAGAGGGTCATGGCCACCGCGACCCAGATCGTGGCCACGCCGATCCACTCGTGATGGCCCGTCACGGGCAACACGCAAAAGCCGATCGCCCAGTCCTGGACGAAGGTCTTCCACTTGGCGAGTTGGCTCGCCGGGATGGAGACGCCGCGGCGCGCCTCGCGCGAGCGGTACACGCTCATCCACACTTCGCGCGCCGTGATGAGCAGGGCCGGCACGAAGAAGGCCGGCAGCCCGTGGGGCCGCGAGATCACGAGCGCGTAGAGCGAGCCGAGCACGATGACCTTGTCGGCCAGGGGGTCGAGGAACGCCCCCGACGTCGTGGTGCCGTGGCGGCGCGCCACGATGCCGTCGAAGTAGTCCGAGGCCGCCGCGGCCAAGCCGACCAGGGTCGTCCACCACGAGACGCGGTGCGCGATGATGAAGTAGATGAAGACGGGCGCCACCGCCAGGCGAAACGCCGTCATCAGATTGGCCGGGGTCAGCAGCGCCGTCGGACCGTAGGTGGGCCGTTGCGTCGTCATCGCACCACCGCCTCCAGATCCGTTCCGTGGCTCGCCACGATCTCGCACTCCACCATCGAACCGACCGGAAGGTTGCGGTCGACGAGCACGACGCCGTCAATCTCCGGGCACTCTCGCACACTACGACCCACGCCCGGCGCATCGATCAACACCCGCTGGCGAGTACCCACCAGATCGTCACGCTTGCGCGCCGTGATCTCGTCTTGCAGGGCGCTGACCTCGCGCAGTCGCTCGAGGGCGAGCTCGCGCGGGACCTGATTGGCGAGCTCGCCCGCGTAGGTGCCGTCCTCGGCCGAGTAGGTGAAAAAGCCGGCCCAGTCGAGCTGGGCGGACGCGAGAAAGTCGAGCAACGCGCGCTGGTCGTCTTCGGTCTCGCCGGGATATCCCAGGATGAACGAGGAGCGAAAAGCAGCCGTCGGCTCGGCCGCGCGAATCGCGGCGATGCGCTCCAAGAACCGTTCGGCGTCGCCCCAGCGGCGCATGCCGCGCAGCAGGGAGCGCGAGGCGTGCTGGAGCGACAGGTCGAAGTAGGGCACGCCGGTCGCGAGGATCGCCTCGATCAGACCCTGCGTGAGCCCGGAGGGGTACAGGTAGAGAAGACGCACCCGCTCGACGACGTCGGCGAGGCTCGCGGTGAGATCGATCAACGGTTGGGTGCCGCCCTCGTCGAGCACCTCGAGCGCGACGCCCTCGCGCGTGCGGCGCCGGTCGTGGCCCCAGCTGGCGAGGTCCTGGGCGATGAGGACGATCTCCTTCACCCCGCCCGCGGCGAGGCCCCGGGCTTCGCTCAGCAGGTCCTCGCGCGAGCGCGAGCGCTGGTCGCCGCGAAATGTCGGGATCGCGCAGAAGCCGCAGCGCCGGTCACAGCCCTCGGCGATCTTGAGATAGGCCCAGGGAGCGGCGACCGCGGGGCGCGGCAGGTTGAGCAGGTCAAAGCGCGGCGTCGCGCGCAGGGTGACCGGCGTGGCGAGTAGCGACTCGCCGAATCCCGCGACGAGGTCGACCTCGGGCAGGGCGGCCGCCAGCTCGTCGCCGTAGCGCTCGGCCATGCAGCCGGTCACCACCAGACGCGCGTCGCCGCGGCGCCGCTCGGCGAGGTCGAGGACCGTCTCGATGGACTCCTCGCGCGCCGCTTCGATGAAGGCGCACGTGTTCGCCACGACCAGGTCGGCCGTCTCGGCCGAGGGGGCGGCGTCGTAACCCTGGGCGACCAAGAGGCCCGCCAGCTTCTCGGAGTCGACGTGGTTCTTGGGACACCCGAGGGTCTCTATCCAGTACCGCACGCTGTCTCCTCACATGAGAACACCGAGCGCGCGGCGCTCGGTGTTCTTGGCGGAGAGGGAGGGATTTGAACCCTCGGGCCCGCGTTAACAGGCCGCATTCTTAGCAGGAATGTGGTTTAAACCGAACTCACCCACCTCTCCAGGTCATTCCATCTTACCGGCCCGGCCCGGGCCGGGTCGCCGGTTCGAATCTCGCCTCAGGAGGCCAGCGCGCGCAGCTCGGGCATCGAGAGGGCGATCGCGAAGAGCTCCTGGTCGCGGTCCCACGTGAGATGGCCCGCGACGGTCTCCAAGGCCAGCCACTCGAGCTCGTCGACTTCGTCGTTGGGGGAGAACTCGCCCTCATCGACCTGCATCAGGTAGTAGGCGACGATCTTGGGCCGGCCCTTGCGGTGCGTGTAGTTGGTGGTACCCACGAAGCGCACGATCGAGCAGTGCATGCCCGTCTCTTCGCGCACCTCGCGCAGGGCCGCCTCCTCGAAGGTCTCACCGGCGTCCAGCTTGCCCTTGGGAAAGGTCCAGTCCCCGCGCGACTCGCGATAGATGCAGGCGATCTCGATGCGTCCCGCGACGTGCTCGCGCATCACGATGCCGCCGGCCGCGCGAATCAGGTCCTGCGGGGCGTCGCGCGGGACGATCAGTTCGCCGGTCACGAGGTACACGCCCCTGACGCTAGGTCGCGCCCGCGCGGCGCGCGCACATGGGTGGGGGTGATCGCGGGGGTCACGTTCGTAGAGTAGTGAAAATGATCATCGCCTCCCTCGCACTGGGTTGGCGCCTGAGCCTCTACTTCGTCTCCGGAGTGGCCGCGGGGATCTCCAACGGCGTCGCCGGCGGTGGCACCTTCATCACGTTTCCCACCCTGCTCGCGCTGGGCGTGCCGGCGCTCTCGGCCAACATGACGACCAGCGTGGGCATCGTGCCGAGCTTCGCCGGGGGGCTGCGCCACCTCGCGCGCGAATACGAGGCCCACCGCGAGCACGCGCGCGCGTTGATCGCCCTGTGCGTCGTGGGCACCCTGGTGGGCTGCGCCCTGCTGCTCACGGGCACGGCGACCACGTTCGAGCACGTCGTGCCCTGGCTGATCGGCGCGGCCACCCTGCTCTTCGCCGCGGCGCCGTATCTCACGGCGCGCCTGGCCCACGTCGACCACCGCCACCCCGTGCGCCGCGCCGGCCTCTACGTGAGCGTGACCTTGATCGCCGTCTACGGCGGCTACTTCGGGGCGGGGCTCGGCATCATGCTGCTGGCCGTGACGGCCCTCACCCTGCCCCTGGAGATCCACGAGCTCCAGACGCTGCGCCGCCTGCTCTCGGTCGTGATCAGCGC
>JAJXXB010000161.1 GCA_021781315.1 Actinomycetes bacterium
CGAACCCGTCGGTCGTCGCGACCAGGGCCTCTAAGCGCGCGCGGGCGTCCTCGCTCGGTGCCGGTCCGAGCAGCAGGCAGCGACCGCGGGCCGATCCGCGCCCGACCCTGCCCCGTAGCTGGTGCAGCTGGGCCAGGCCGAAGCGCCAAGCGTCCTCGATCACCATGACCGTCGCGTTGGCCACGTCGACGCCCACCTCGATGACGACCGTGGCCACGAGCACGTCGAGGTCGCGAGCGCGAAAGCGCCGGGTGGCCTCATCCTTGTCGGACCCGGCCATCTGGCCGTGCAGGAGCCCGAGACGCAGGCCCGCGAGGGGGCCCGCGGCCAATCGCTCGAACTCCGCGACCGCGCTCGCGACCTCGACGGCGTCGGAGTCCTCGACGAGGGGGCACACGACGTAGGCCTGATGGCCGGCGGCGACCTCCTCGCGCACCACCCGCCAGCACTCGTCCTCGTCGTCGAGCCAGCTCGTGGCGATGGGTTCGCGACCCTCGGGCATCTCGTCGAGCACCGAGCGATCGAGATCGCCGAAGACGACCATCGCCGCGGTGCGCGGGATGGGAGTGGCGGTCATGACGAGCACATCGGGGTCGCGGCCCTCTCGCGAGTGCTCGCGGCCCTTCTCGCGCAGCACCGCGCGCTGCTCGACGCCGAAGCGGTGCTGCTCGTCGATCACGATGATCCCGAGAGCGTTGAAGGCGACATCGTCCGAGAGCAGGGCGTGGGTGCCGACGACGACGTCGATCGAGCCGTCGGCGAGACCGGCGAGGATGCGGCGGCGCTCGGGCGCGCGGGTGCGCCCCGTGAGGACCTCGACCTGGATGGCGCGCCGGCCGGCGAGGACGCGATCGTCCTCGACGTCGAGGCTCGCGAAGTCGCGTCGCAACGAGTGGAGATGCTGTTCGGCCAGGACCTCGGTCGGGGCCATCACCGCGCCCTGGCGCCCCCCGCCGAGCGCCACGGCGATCGCGGCGGTGGCCACGAGGGTCTTGCCCGATCCGACGTCGCCCTGGAGCAGACGGTGCATCGGCAACGACCCGGCCAGGTCCTCGGCGATCTCGACGAGCACTCGTCGCTGGGCCCCGGTGAGGGCGAAGGCGTGCCCGGCGAGGAAGCGGCGCAGCAGACTCGACGTCCCGTCGACGAGCTCGCCGGGACCGACGACGACGTCGGAGGGGTCGACCGGGTGGGAGACCCCGCGCGCGAGTGCGCGAGCGTGGCGGCGTCCGAGAGCGAGCACCAGCTGGAGGCGCAGGAACTCGTCGAAGGCGAGGCGCCGTCGGGCGGGCTCGACGTCCGCGACGTCGGCGGGCAGGTGGATCCCCCACAGCGACGCGGTGCGCTCGAGGAGTCCGAGTTCCTCGCGCACGTCACTGGGCAACGGGTCGAGGAACTCGCCGGCGCGGCGCAGGGACTCCTCGACGAGTCCGCCCAGCTCCCAGCTGGTGATGCCCGCGCGCGCCGAGGCCGGGTAGAGCGCCACCACCCGTCCGACGCGCGAGGGGTCGCGGCCCTCGTCGGGCGCGCCCACGGCGACGTCGACCACCGGGTTGGTCATCTGGCGCTGACCCCGGTAGTCGGCGACCTTCGCGTAGAACATCGCCCAGGTGCCCACCGCGAGCTGACGCTCGCGCCAGGGCTGGTTGAAGAAGACGACGTCGAGCGAACCGCCCTCGTCGGCGACTCGCACCTCGACGAGCGAGCGTCCCTGGCGGGTGCGCCGCGAGCGCACGCGCACCACCGACGCCCAGACCGCGGCCTCCTCGCCGACCGCCAGGTCGGCCACGTCGACGCGCCGCGTGCGATCGAGGTAGCGGCGCGGGTACGTCGTCAGAAGGTCGAAGACGGTGTCGATGCCGATCGTGGCGAGCGCCTTCTCGCGCTTGGGGCCGACGTGGCGCAGCTGGTCGACCCCGATCTCATTGAGGTCGACGAGGCGACGCGGGCTCACTCGACGCCGAAGAGGTACGGGTAGAGCGGCTGGCCCCCGTGGTGCACTTCAACGGACAGGCCCGGATACGCCTCGGCGAGGTACTCGCTGATTCGCCGGGTGTTGGCCGACGTGGCCCCGTCGCCCTCGATGATCGTGACCAGCTCGTGACCTTCGTGAATCAGGGAGGCGAGCAGGGTGTTGGCGGCGACGGCGATGGAGTCGGCGATGGAGCGCACGCCCTTCGCGTCCAGGCCGATCCAGTCTCCCTCGTGCACCTCGCCGGCGTCGGTCGTCGTCGAGCGCACCGCGCGCGTGACTTCGCCCGCGAGGACGTGCTGGGCGGAGAGTCCCATCAGCGCCGCGTTCTCGGCGGCCGAGGCGTCGGGGTCGTAGGCGAGCAGCGCCGCGAAGCCCTCGACGATGGAGTTCGTCGCCACCACGACGACCTTCTGATCGACCACCGCGTCGACCTGTTCGGCCGCCAGACGGACGTTCTTGTTGTTGGGCAAGATCACCACCTCGGGCGATCCGCTGGCCTCGACCGCGGCTACCAGTTGGGCGGTCGACGGATTCATCGACTGGCCCCCCGCGACGATCCCGCGCACACCGAGCGAGCGGAAGATCCGCGCCACGCCCTCCCCGGCGGTCACCGCCACCACGGACGTCGCCGGGGCCGGCTCGGCGTCGAGCTCGCCGACGACGGCCTCGCGCACCCAGCGCTCCTCGACGACCTGCTCGGCGAGGTCGGTCACACGGATCTCGCGGGGCCGGCCGGCCTCGACACCGGCCTCGATGGAGGCGCCGATGTCGTCGGTGTGGATGTGACAGTTGTAGAGGCCGTCGCCGCCGACGATCACGATGGAGTCGCCCAGGCTCGCCCACACCTCACGAAACGCGGGAATCGCCTCCTCGCTCGACTCGAGCAGGTACATCACCTCGTAGCGCAGGTCCGCGATGTCGCCCTCGGGCGGTGCTTCCTGGACGTGGACGGTGATCGACGCGGCGTCGGGCGCGACGGGCAGCGGGTCGTCGGCGACCACGTGGCACAACGCGTCGAAGAGCAACAGGAGTCCGGTCCCCCCGGAGTCCACGACACCCGCCTGCGCGAGAACCGGCAACTGCTCGGGGGTCTTGGCCAGGGCCTCGCGCGCCCGATCGCGTGCGGCGCGCACCAACGCGGTCAGCGACGACGTCGCCCCCTGGGCGCCCTGGGCCGCGGCGCGCGCCACCGAGAGGATCGTCCCCTCGACCGGACGCAGCACGGCCTGGCGGGCCAGAACGTCGGCGTGCACGAGCGAGTCGGCGAGCACCTGCGGGGTCACGACCGCGACGGCCTTGAATCGCTCGACGAGCCCGCGCAGGAGTTGAGAGAGGATGACCCCGGAGTTGCCCCGCGCGCCCATCAGCGAGCCCTTGGCGATGGCGCTGCAGACCGACTCCATCGAGGCCTCGGCACCCTCCGCGTCGAGGGCGGCGACCACGGATTCGACCGTGAGGGCCATATTCGTCCCGGTGTCGCCGTCGGGAACCGGATAGACGTTGAGCCGGTTGATCACCTCTCGATGCGAGCGCAGCAGGCCCGCGAAGGTCGTCATCGCCGAGCGCAGGTCGCTGGCGGACAGCTTGTTAGGTGCGCTCATCGCAGTCGATGCTACAATGGCTCTTCGGTTTCTACCCGGGGTCACGTCG
>JAJXXB010000151.1 GCA_021781315.1 Actinomycetes bacterium
CGCCCGTCATCGAGAACCTCGCTCACGCCGTCGTAACCGATCGACTGGCTCTGGATCAATCGCGTAGAGACGCCCTCGAGACGGCGAAGGGAGGAGACCAGCGACATGTAGGGCGGCACCACGACGTCGAGGTGCGCGCGCGGCGCGGGTCCCTTCATGTCCCACTCGAGGACGCGCACGCTCTCGGGGATTCCGATCGCGAGCAGCGCCGCGGCGAGCTCGCCGTCGGGAACGCTGACGTAGAAGGTGTCCACGCCTCGAGGTTAGTGAGCACTCTCGAGGAGATCCGCCGCCCGGCCCAGCCCGTCGGCCGCGCGGATGCGCGCCGACGCGACCGCGCAGCGCGTTCGCAGCGCGTCGTCGTCGAGGAGTCTCGCGACCTCACGCCGCAGGTCCTCGGCGGTGACCTCGTAGGTGGCCACGCGCCGGCCATATCCGCGCTCGTGGACGCGCTGGGCGTTGTCGTACTGGTCCCAGAAGAGGGGCAGCACGAGCATCGGCTTACCGAAATGCATCGACTCGGTCACCGTGTTGTTGCCGCCGTGGGTGATCACCACGTCGGCGAGGGGCAGCAAGCGCGTCTGGGGCAGGAACTCGGCGCCCCACATGTTCGCGGCGAGCTCGATCTCGCTGGCGCGCGGACCCAGTGAGACGATGACGTCGTAGGGCTCGCTCGCGAGCGCGTCGATGACCCGGCGCATGAGAGCCACGTCGGCGCTACCCAGTGAACCCAGGCTGAAGTAGATGATCGGTCGACGACCGTCGGCGAATCCTGCCGGCAGCTCCGCCGCGGCGTCGGTCTCTCGCACCGAGGAGTCCACGCGCTGCCAGATGGGTCCCAGATCGCGGCGGTAGTCGAGCTCGGCGGGGTACACGTAGAGGTTGAGCGACCCCGCGCCGATGAACTCGAGCTCGGGCAACGCCGGGGCGCCGCACGCGACGAACCACTCGTTGAACTCGCGCCACAGCTCGAGGTGCGTCGCCCGATAGACCTCGCGAAAGCGCGCGTACGCCGGCGCGTCGCCCTCGGCCAGTCCGGAGAACGCGGGCGCCACATTCGCGCTCGGGATCTCCAAGGGGTTGCACGAGACGATGCGCACGAAGGAGGCGTTCGAGGTGACGAGGGCGGGAAAGCCCACCACGTTGTCCTCGACGATGACGTCGGGACGAACACAGTCGAGCACGTCGTGCAACTGGTCCTCGGCGTAGCGCGCGCCGGCGATCAGCTCCTCCCAGATGGGCCGAATCACGCTCGCGAGCTGCTCGTCGGTCGCCTTGGCGAACTCGGGCGCGATGGCGGCGACGTAGTCCTTCCAGAACTGTCCCGGGTCCTGGGCCTCACCCGGGGCCGGCTCGGCCAGGTCGATCAACTCCTCCTCGAAGCCCAAGGGCGCGAGGCGCCCCGCCCAGGAGGCCTCGGCGGCGAAGACCACCCGGTGACCGCGCTCGAGCAGGCGACGCCCGATGCCGATGCAGTTGTTGGTGGGCCCGTACGCGCTCTCGGGCGCGAAGAGGAATGTCCGCCGGGACGTCACTGGCGCAATCATGACACCGCCTGACGCGGCGCGCGCGGAGCCTAGGGAATCGGCGGGAGCTGGTCGAACGTGACGTACTCGAAGGTGGGACCCGCGGCAATCCCCGCGGCGACACCTTCGGCCACGAGCAGTCGAGCCTGGGAGTCGAGTTGTTCCATCAGCCCGACCGCGGCGCCGAAGGCGGGGCCGGTCACCGTGGCGTTGAGCAGGTGGTGAAGGACTTCGAGCAGGCGCGTGTAGGTCAGGTTGAACTCGTCGTTGAGTCGCGCCACGCTCGAGCCCGTGGGATAGGACGCGGCGGTGGGATTGTCGGGTAGCGCGTGCACGCCCTCGAGATCGAGGGGAACGGGGTCGCCGCTGTAGGTGAAGCCGTCGGGAGCGCTCGGATCGGCCCGCAGGGTGCGGCCCTCGTAGATCTCCATCAGGCGGTAGTAGTGGGCGACGTCGTTGCCGCCAAAGCCGGCCACCTCGAGGGGCGAGGCGCCCGTGCCCTCGCCCTGCTCGACGATGACCTCGATCGAGGCGAGCGCGCTCTCGACGTCGGTGACGATCACCGCGCCGTACATCAGGTCCGGACCGACCTGATGAGACGGGTGCCCACTGAAGGCGCCGTCGCCCAGCGCGCGAATCGCCGCGGCGATCGCGAGGTAGAACTCGCCGATCGTGACCGAGCCGACCGTCTCGTCACTCGGCGCGTCGGCCAGGTGGTGGCGGGGCTCTTCGAGCGTGATGAAGGCGGCGAGCTGCGCGCGATCCAATCGACGCAGCCCCACCACCAGCTGACCCTCGACGCCGCCGGGCAGGGGGCCCGGGTACGTCGGCACGAAGCGCGGCGTGGAGATCGCGGGATGGCCCCCGAGGGCGGTGAGGATATTGGCCGCCATCACCATGTGACCCATCTCCTCGATGGCCACGGACTTGAGGATCCCGGCCGCACGCGCGTTGCGCTCGGTGTCGAGCGAGTAGTAGGCGTAGAGGTACGCGGGGATCGTCGCGTGCTCGAGCTCGATCGCCCGCTGCAGCGCGGCGTGGACCCCCCGCAACGTGGGCGCCGTCGGCGACAGTCCCTCGAGTTCTCGCGCGTGCAGTCTCATGCCACCTCGATCCGTGCCCTTCGGACAAGTGGCCCGACTATTGCACACGCGACGGCCCCGTGCACGCGCCACGCTCACTGAAAGGAATTCAACGAATCCCGCCTTCGCGGCCGCCGTCGAGCGCACGCCACGTGTGAGTATCGACACGACGCCACGCCAACGAGGGGGACCCATGTACTTCGAGGACCAGTATCTGACCGACGAGCAGCGCATGATGCGCGACACCAGCCGGCGCTACGTGGATCGCGTGGTGATCCCCTTCCTCGCCCAGAACCGCATGCGCGAGTGGGAGATGGACCCGGCCGCGCGCCTCGCGCCCCACCTGCTCGACGAGGCCGACGCCGCCGGGTTGCGCTCGCTCGGCGTGCCCGAGCGCTTCGGCGGCGTGGCCCTGGAACCGGCGACGGCGTCCCAGACCCTGGCCCTGATCGCCACGGAGCTGGCTCGCGGCGACTCGGGACTCGCCGACAAGCTGGTCCAGAACTGGAAGATCGCCGTCTTGATCTCGCGCTTCGCGCCCGAGGATCTCCAGGAGTACTGGTTCACCCGCTACATGGCCGAACCCCAGTTCCTGATGGCCCACTGCCTGACCGAGCCTGCGGGCGCCTCGGACCGATGGCTGCCGTACTCGGTGCCCGAGGTGAACATGAACACCACCGCCGTCCTCGACGGCGACACGTGGGTGATCAACGGGCGCAAGCAGTTCATCTCCAACGGCTACGACGCGAGCCTCTACGTCGTCTACGCGAACACGAACGACGCTGTTCCCATGTCTCAGGGCACGTCGAGCTTCATCGTGGGCCGCGACACGCCCGGCCTCGAGGTGACGCGCTGCAACGAGACCATCGGCGGGCGCTACATGAACAACGGCGAGATCACCTTCACCGACTGCCGCGTGCCCGCGGCCAACCTGCTCGTGCGCGACGACGCGCTCGCCCAGGCCGGGATCTACTTCCGCCCCGGCAAGGTGCTGGTCGCGGCCAAGAGCCGCGG
>JAJXXB010000075.1 GCA_021781315.1 Actinomycetes bacterium
CCAGAGACGGCCATCGTGCCATCGCGGCGACTCGCCAAAGCCCAACCCGTCGCGTAGAACTGATGCCTCGTAGGTCGTCATGTCCACCCCCGCGCTGACAGTACCCTCACGCGCGACTCGCCGCGCGCAGCCAGCCCTCGTAGCCCAGGTCCACGAAGAGCGGATCCTGCGGGGCAAAATCGGCCTGCGAGGACCACGCGTTCGCGAGCTCCTCGCGCCCCCAGAGGCCCACCGCCTCGCCGGCGAGTGCGGCCGCGCCGTTCGCGGTGGCTTCCAAGTTCGCGCTGCGTCGCACCGTCACCCGCGAGTTCGTCGCTTGCAGTTGCATCAGGAGATCCATCGCCGCCGCGCCACCGTCGGCGCGCAGCTCGGTGAGGCCGAGTCCGTGAGCGGCGAAGGCGTCGGTGATCGCGCGCACCTGGTAGGCGAGGGCCTCGACGAGGGCCCGCGCGATCTGCGCTCGGCCGGCACCGCGGCTGAGGCCGGTGATCGATCCGCGCGCGTCCGCACGCCAGAATGGAGAGCCGAGCCCGGCGAAGGCCGGCACGACGAACACCCCGGCGCTGTCGGAAACGCTCGCGGCCAGCGCCTCGAGGTCGCTCGAGCGTTCGATCATGCCCATCTCGTCGCGCAGCCATTGCACCGCGGCGCCGGCGACGAACGACGAGCCCTCGTAGGCGTAGACGACCTCGCCGTCGTCCCAGGCGACGGTCGTGAGCAGGCCTTCGGCAACCGGGGGAACAGTGGTTCCCGCGTTGGCCAGCACGAAGGCGCCGGTGCCGTAGGTGGCCTTGACCATGCCCGGCGAGAAACAGGACTGGCCGAAGAGGGCGGCCTGCTGGTCGCCCAAGACGCCGGTGATCGGCACGCCGGCGAGGGCCGGCACCACGTCGGCGCTGACCTGGGCGCGCCGCGCGTTCGACGCCACGATCGGCGCGAGCAGCGCGGCGTCGACGCCGAAGAGACGTGCCATCTCGCGCGACCACTCGCACGTCGCGAGATCCATCAAGAGGGTGCGCGACGCGTTCGAGGGTTCGCTCGACCAGGCGCCGCCGTTCGCGTGGCCGCTCAGCCACCAGACGAGCCACGTGTCGATCGTCGCCAGACCCGGTGACTTCGCTGAATCCAGCGCGCCGTGCTCGATCAGCCAGGCCATCTTGGTCGCCGAGAAGTAGGGGTCGATCACGAGACCGGTGACGGCGCGCACCCTCTCCTGGGCGCCATCGGCTGACAAGGTCTCGCAGCGCTTCTCGCCGCGCCGGTCCTGCCAGACGAGGGCCC
This sequence comes from Actinomycetes bacterium, assembly GCA_021781315.1. Next base: position 1,282 of record JAJXXB010000075.1, read on the forward strand.
GGTGCAGGGGAGTGGGGCTCTCGCGGTCCACGGCGACGACCGTCTCACGCTGGTTGGTAATGCCGAGGGCTGCGACCGTGTCACCACGGTCGTGCACCGCTCGGGCGACCTCGTCGAGCACGGTCACGGCGAGGCTGGCGATCTCGGCGGCGTCGTGCTCGACCCAGCCCGGGCGGGGGTAGTGCTGGGAGAGCTCGCGGTAGGCGACGTCGGCGACCCGACCGGTGGGCGTCAGGCTGATCGCACGCACGCCGCTCGTGCCCGCGTCCAGGGCGAGGGCGATGTCCATGGGCCGAGGCTAGTGAGAATCGGCCGATGTTTCGGTCTGCGCTGGTCAGGCGTGGTGGAGCGGAAATTGTCAAAAAAGTAGTTGACGCCGTGTAATTACAGTGCTGTAATAACACAGCATCTTGCGACGTGTGGTGGTCGAACCACTACATATTGTGGTCATGGGGGGAATCGACGGGAGTCGCGACTTCGCGGACCCTGCTCGCAAGTGGCAAACGTTGTGTCGGAAATCGGGAGAAGAGGAAACAGGGAAATGGCTATCGCTCCGCAGCGGCTCGGAATTGGACTTCGTCGGTTTTTCACCACTGAAGATCGTCATCCCTACGACGAGGTCATCTGGGATCGTCGCGACGCGCGCATCTCAAACTTCCGCGACGGTTCGGTCGCCTTTGAGCAGCTCGACGTCGAGGTCCCGGCCGACTGGTCCTTCAACGCGACCAACATCCTGGCCCAGAAGTACTTTCGCGGCACCATGGGCACTCCCGAGCGCGAGACCAGCCTCAAGCAAGTGGTGGACCGCATCGTCGACACGATCACGACCTGGGGTGTGGCGCGCGACTACTTCGTCGACGAGGAGGAGACCGAGACCTTCCGCGCCGAACTCAAGCACCTGCTGATCACCCAGAAGGCCGCCTTCAACTCACCGGTGTGGTTCAACATCGGTGTGAAGGGCGTCCCTCAGCAGGGCAGCGCGTGCTTCATCTTGTCGGTGGAGGACTCCATGCGTTCGATCCTCAACTGGTACACCGAAGAGGGGATCATCTTCAAGGGCGGATCGGGTGCCGGCGTGAACCTCTCAAGGATTCGCGCGAGCGCCGAGCTCTTGGAGGGCGGCGGCACCGCGAGTGGCCCCGTTTCCTTCATGCGCGGCGCCGACGCGTCGGCCGGCACGATCAAGTCCGGTGGCAAGACCCGTCGCGCGGCCAAGATGGTCATCCTCGATGTGGATCACCCCGACGTCGAGGAGTTCATCTGGTGCAAGGCCAACGAGGAGAAGAAGGCCCGCGTACTGCGCGACGCCGGCTTCGACATGGACCTCGACGGCAAGGACATCCACTCGATCCAGTATCAGAACGCCAACAACTCGGTGCGCGTTTCCGACGAGTTCATGCAGGCCGTCCTCGAGGACGGGGACTGGAACCTGACCGCGCGCGGTGACGGTTCGGTGATCCAGACGGTGAAGGCTCGCGACGTCTGGCACCAGATCGCGCGCGCCGCCTGGGAATGCGCCGACCCGGGCCTGCAGTTCGACACGACGATCAACAAGTGGCACACCTCCTCGGTGACCGGGCGTATCAATGGCTCGAACCCCTGCTCGGAGTACATGCACATCGACAACTCCGCCTGCAACCTGGCCAGTCTCAACCTGATGAAGTTCCTGCGCGAGGACGACACCTTCGACGTCGAGGCCTTCAAGGCCGCGATCGAGGTCCTCTTCACCGCTCAGGAGATCATCGTGGGCGACGCCGACTACCCGACCGAGATGATCGGGATCAACTCGCGCAAGTTCCGCCAGCTCGGCCTGGGGTACGCGAACCTCGGCGCCCTGTTGATGGCCTCGGGACTCGCCTATGACTCCGACGCCGGTCGCGCCTGGGCCGCGGCGATCACCGCGCTGATGACGGGTCACGCCTACGCGACGAGTGCGCGCACCGCCGGGCGGATGGGCCCCCACGAGGGCTTCGCCGAGAACGCGGTGCCGATGCTCAACGTGCTGCGTATGCACCGTGACGCGTCCTATCAGATCGACGCGACGCTCGCGCCGACCGAACTGCTCAGCGCCGCCCAGCACGCCTGGGAGGAGGCCGTTGACCTGGGTACGCGCCACGGCGTGCGCAACGCCCAGGCGTCGGTGCTCGCGCCGACCGGCACGATCGGCCTGCTGATGGACTGCGACACGACGGGCATCGAGCCCGACCTGGGGCTGGTCAAGTTCAAGAAGCTCGTCGGCGGCGGCAACATGTCCATCGTCAACCAGACGGTGCCGCGCGCTCTCGCCAAGCTCGGCTATAGCGAGGCCGAGATCGCCGCG
>JAJXXB010000254.1 GCA_021781315.1 Actinomycetes bacterium
CCGACCCCGAAGCGCCCCACCACGTGCTCGCGATAGCGCGTGAAGAGCGACTCGTCGAGCACGCGATGCGCCGGCGAGGAGCGATCGCCCAGCATCGGCTCGCCGGCGCGGGCCATGTAGTACTCGACGCGCTCGTCGCTCGGCGGGACGATCTGGGCGCCGTCGGCACCGTAGAGCTTGTAGCCGTTGTCGCGTGGCGGGTTGTGACTCGCGGTGATCATGATCCCCGCGGCGGCGCCGAGCTGCTTGACCGCGTAGGGCACGAAGGGCGTGGGCAGCGGCCCGGGCATCTCGAAGACCACGAGTCCGGCGCCGAGCAGCACGGCCACGGCCTCGTCGTTGAACGCCTCGCTGCCTCGGCGCGCGTCACGTCCCACCACCACGCCGCGGCTCGGCGCGAGACTGAGCTCGGCGAGCCAGGCGACGACGCCCTGGGTCGCCCGGCGCACGCTGAGACGGTTCATGCCGGCCGGTCCGGCCATCACCGGTCCGCGCAGCCCCGCCGTGCCAAAGACCAGCGGGTGGGCGAAGCGCCGCGCGAGCTCGCCCTCGTCGCCCGCGTCGACGAGGGCGGTCAGCTCCTCGCGCGTCGCCGGGTCGGGGTCGGCCGCGATCCAGCGCCGCGCGTCGGCGACGTAGCTCACAGCAGGGGCAGGACCCGCGCGAGCAGGTCTCCGAGGTTGCCCGCGGCGTGCTGGCCGGCCTCGAGCACTTCGCGATGATCGAGCGGCGTCGACGACACTCCGGCCGCCGGGTTGGAGACGAGCGAGAGTCCGACGACCTCGGCCCCGAGGTGACGCGCGGCGATCGCCTCGAGGACCGTCGACATCCCCACCAGGTTCGCGCCGAGGCTCGCGAGCATCCGGATCTCGGCGGGCGTCTCGTAGTGGGGCCCGCGTAGGCCCGCGTAGACGCCCTCGGCAAGACCGGCGTCGGCCTCGAGGATGAGGCGTCGCAGGCGCGCGCTGTAGAGGTCGGTCAGATCGACGAATCGCGACGCGACGTCCGCGGGCATCGGTCCCTCGAGCGGCGACGTGGCGGTGAGGTTGAGGTGGTCGCGGATCAACGCCACCGAGCCCGGCCGCATCGCCGGATCGATCCCGCCGGCGGCGTTGGTCAGCACCACGCGCGTCGCCCCCGCCGCGATCACCGTGCGCACGGGGTGCACCACCGCGGCGGCCGAGTTGCCCTCGTAGAGGTGCACGCGACCGGCGACGAGGGCGACGTGGCGGCCCGCCACCTCCACCGAGAGGATCTGGCCGTCGTGGCCGGGAACGGTGGGAACGGCGAAGCCCGAGAGCGACGACGTGGCGACCACGCTCGAGGGCTCGCCGAGCACGGCCGCACCCTCGCGCCAGCCCGAGCCGAGGACCACGGCGACGTCGTAGGCGTCGACGCCGCTTCGCTCGCGCAGCTCGTTGGCGGCCGTCGCGGCCAGGGTGAAGGGGTCCATCAGCGTCCGATCGTGTGCCACACCGTCGAGGTCTCGACGAAGCTGCGCAGGCGCGACGTCGACGAGGCGGCGTAGTCGCCGCCTCCCGCGCGGCGCACCCGCTTGATCGAGGCCGCCGCCGTGGCGGCCAGCTCGTCGTGGTCGTCGCCCGCGCCCTCTAAGTCGAGTCCGTCGACGTCCTCGTGGCTCGCGAGCGTCGGCGCAAGCTCGCGCGTCAGCCCCGAGATCACGTTGAGCACCCCGGCGGGAAAGTCCGAGGTCGCCGACATCTCGCCGAGCAGCAGGCCCGGCGTGGGTCGAGCCTCGCTGGTCGCCACCACGACCGCGTTGCCGACCGCGAGCGGAGCGAGGACCGTGTCGATGAATCCCTCGAAGGACGAGTCCTGGGGGGCGAGCACGCCGACCACGCCGCTCGGCACCGGCAGGGAGAAGTTGAAGAAGGGTCCGGCGACGGGATTGGCCCCGCCGAGCACCTGGGCGACCTTGTCGGTCCAGCCCGCGTACCAGACGATCCGGTCGATCCCGCGCGCCACGCTCGCGACGGCGGCGTCGTCGCCGACCCCCTCGGCCGCCGCGACGTGGTGGGCCAGCTCGTCGCGGCGCGCTTCGGCCATCTCGGCCAGGCGAAAGAGGACCTGTCCGCGGTTGTAGGCCGTGGCCGTCCACCACGTGGCCTGCGCCGCCCGGGCGGCCTTCACCGCGTCGCGCACGTCCTTGCGCGAGCCCTGGGCCACGTTGGCCCAGAACTCGCCGGCGGCGTTGCGGACCTCGTAGCTGCGCCCCGACTCGCTGCGCACGAAGGCGCCGTTGATCACGAGCTTGTAGGTCTTTCGCACGTCGAGGCGCTCAGACATCGAGGTAGGCCTCCAAACCGTGACGGCCGCCCTCGCGGCCGAATCCCGATTCGCGCACGCCGCCGAAGGGGCTGGTGGGATCGAAGCGGTTGTAGGTGTTGGCCCAGATGACGCCGGCGCGCAGGCGCTCGGCGACCCAGAGGGTGCGACTGCCCTTCTCGCTCCACACCCCGCAGGCCAGCCCGTAGTTGGTGTCGTTGGCCTTGGCGACGGCCTCGTCGGGCGTGCGGAACGTCAGCACGGAGAGCACCGGCCCGAAGATCTCCTCGCGCGCGATGCGATGCGACGAGGACACGTTGGCGAAGACGGTCGGCGCGAACCAGTAGCCCGCGCTGGGCAGCTCGCACGAGCTGGAGTAGCGTGTCGCGCCCTCGGCCTCGCCGGCCGCGACGAGCTCGTTGATCTTGGCCAACTGGGCGGCCGAGTTGATCGCGCCCACGTCGGTGTTCTTGTCCATCGGATCGCCCACGCGCAACTGCTCGACGCGTCGCACCAGGCGGCGCAACACCTCGTCGGCAATGGTCTCTTGGACGAGCAAGCGCGACCCCGCGCAGCAGACGTGGCCCTGGTTGAAGAAGATCCCGTCGATGATCCCCTCGATCATCTCGTCGATCGGCGCGTCGTCGAAGACGATGTTCGCACCCTTGCCACCGAGCTCGAGGGTGAGCCGCTTGGCGCTGCCCGCGACGCGACGTTGGATGAGGCGGCCCACCTCCGTCGAACCGGTGAAGGCGATCTTGTCGACACCTTTGTGCTCGACGAGGGCCGCGCCGGTCGAGCCGTCGCCGGTGAGGATGTTGACCACGCCCGGCGGTAGTTCCGCCTGCTGGAGGATCTCGGCGAGGATGAGAGCACTCAAGGGTGTCGTCTCGGCCGGCTTCAAGACGCACGTGTTGCCCGCCGCGAGGGCCGGCGCCAATTTCCAGGCCGCCATCAAGAGGGGGAAGTTCCAGGGGATGATCTGGCCGGCGACGCCCACCGGTCGCGGGTTCGCCCCGTATCCCGCGTGATCGAGCTTGTCGGCCCAACCGGCGTAGTAGAAGAAGTGCGCGGCCGCGAGCGGCACGTCGATGTCGCGCGACTCGCGGATCGGCTTGCCGTTGTCGAGCGTCTCGACGACGGCGAGCTCGCGCGAACGCTCCTGGATCAGGCGCGCGATGCGAAACAGGTACTTCGCCCGCTCGGCGCCGGAGGTCGTCGACCACACCGTGTCGTAGGCGTGGCGCGCGGCGGCCACCGCACGGTCGACGTCGGCGGCGCTCGCCTGGGCCACGCTCGCGAGGTCGGCCCCGGTCGCCGGGTTCACCGCGGCGAAGGACTCGTGGGCGCTCGCGTCGGTGAACTCGCCGCCGATGAAGAGGCCGTAGGCGTCGCGCAGGCGCGCGATCGACGCCGACTCCGGCGCGGGGTCGTAGTCGAAGGCCCCCAAGTGGCTCGTGGCGAGTCGGTTCTCGGTCATCAGTCGGCGCTGAACTCCTCGGGACGCACGTAGACGCCACGCGTCTGACGCAGGCGCTGCATCAGCACGTCGTTGAGCAGTGACGAGGCGCCGAAGCGGAAGAGTTCGGGGCGCATCCAGGCCGAGCCGGCCGTCTCGTTGACGATCACCAGGTAGCGGATCGCGTCCTTCGCGCTGCGAATCCCGCCCGCGACCTTGACGCCGACCAGTCGACCCGTCGACTCGGCGAAGTCGCGCACGGCCTCGAGCATGACGAGAGCGACCGGCGGAGTCGCGGCGACGCTGACCTTGCCCGTCGAGGTCTTGATGAAGTCGGCGCCGGCGAGCATGGCCAGCCAGCTCGCGCGTCGGACGTTGTCGTAGGTGACGAGCTCGCCGGTCTCCAGGATGACCTTCAGGTGCGCCGTGCCACAGGCGGACTTGACCGCCACGATCTCGTCGAAGACCTGGCCCAGGCGACCGGAGAGGAACGCTCCGCGGTCGATCACCATGTCGATCTCGTCGGCGCCCGCCGCGACCGCGTCGGCGACGTCGAGCAGCTTCACCGCGAGCGACGCGCGGCCCGAGGGAAAGGCGGTGGCCACGGCGGCGACCGCGACTGACGAGCCCGCGAGTCGAGCCTTCGCCCCGGCCACCAGGTCGGGATAGACGCACACCGCGGCGACGCTCGGAGCCGAGGGATCGTTCGGATCGGGACGACGGGCCTTGTCACACATCGAGGCGACGCGCTCGAGGGTGTCCGCGCCCTCCAGCGTGGTGAGATCGATCATCGAGATGATCGTGTCGAGCGCCGCACGCTTGGACGCGGTCTTGATCGAGCGGGTGGCGAGCTTGGCCGCGCGCGCCTGCGCGCCGACGGCGTCGACGCCGGCGAGGCTCGCGAGCACCGCTCGCAGCTGGGTCTCGCTCGCGATGCTGGGCGGACGCGCCGGGTCGGCGAGTCGGACTCCGATGTCCGCATCGGTCACAACCCTCAAGGAGGACGTACTCACTGACGCCACGCTACCAAGACCCGTTCGGGCCAGTTCTAGGGGTACGCGGGCAGTTCGCCGGCGTCGCGGCGTTGGGCGAGGGACGGCGCGGCGGCGTCCTTCGCGCTCACGATCGGCTCACCCGCGAGGGGCCAGGAGACGCCGACTTCGACGTCGAAGGGGTTGATCTCGAGTTCGACCGGCGCGTTGAAGACCGACGAGAGCAGATAGACGAGCACCCCGGTGTCACTGGTCACGCAAAATCCGTGCGCGAGGCCGGCGGGCAAGTACACGGACCGGCCCGCGCCGCCCTCCAAGTGCACGATCTCCACCGCGCCGAAGGTCGGCGAACCGACCCGCACGTCGACCAGCACGTCGTCGATCGTCCCGGCCGCGCAGGTCACCAGCTTCGCCTGGCCCTCGGGAGCGAGCGAGTAGTGCAGGCCGCGCACGGTGTTCTTCACCGAGTGCGAGAGGTTCGCCTGGTGCGCGGAGAAGTCCGCGCCGGCGCTGAGAAAGTCCGGCAGTCGGAACCACTCGCGAAAGAACCCGCGCTCGTCGGCCCACACCGGGCTCTCGAGCATCCAGGCACCGGCAATCGAGAGCTCGACGACGTTCACATCGCCCCCTTGAGGGGGCGCCACCACGCCTCGTTGTCGCGGTACCACTGCACCGTCGCGGCCAGACCCTCTACGAAGTCGACCCGCGGGGAGTAGCCCAGCTCGGTGTGGATCTTGGTCCAGTCGACGCTGTAGCGGCGGTCGTGGCCGAGGCGATCGGCGACGGGCTCGATGCTCGACTCGTCGGCGCCGCATAGTTCGAGGAGGCGCATGGTCAGCTCGCGGTTCGTCAGCTCGGTGCCGCCGCCGATGTTGTAGATCTCGCCCGCGCGTCCGCCTTCGAAGACTGCGAGCACGCCGCGGCAGTGGTCGTCGACGTGGAGCCAGTCGCGCACGTTGAGCCCGTCGCCGTAGAGGGGAACCTGCAGCCCGTCGAAGAGGTTCGTCACGAAGAGCGGGATGACCTTCTCTGGATACTGGCGCGGTCCATAGTTGTTCGAGCAGCGCGTGACGCACACGTCCAGCCCATAGGTGCGGTGATAGGCCAGCGCGGCCAGATCCGAGGCCGCCTTGGACGACGAGTAGGGCGAGTTGGGCTCGAGCAGATGATCCTCGCGCCACGAACCCTCGGGGATCGTGCCGTAGACCTCGTCGGTCGAGACGTGGACGAAGCGTGACACCCCGCGCGAGCGCGCGCTCTCGAGCAGCTGGTGGGTGCCGATGACGTTGGTCTCGTAGAAGGCCCGCGCGCCGGAGATGGAACGGTCGACGTGGCTCTCGGCGGCGAAGTGGATGACCGCGCTCGCGCCCTCCAGGGCGCCCTCGCAGGTGGCCGCGTCGACGATCGAGCCGTGGACGAAGCTCACGCGCGCATCGGTGAGGACGGCCTCGAGGTTCTCGCGGCGACCCGAATAGGTCAACGCGTCCAACAGCACGATCTCGTCGTAACCAAGGCGCGTCGCCTCGGCGAGGAACATCTCGCTGAATCGCGACCCGATGAATCCGGCCGCGCCGGTGATCACTGCGCGCATAGCGATACCTCAATTCTCGGCCCGGGAACGGCCTCTTATACTAATGGAGTGAAGGGAATCATCTTGGCGGGCGGTAGTGGAACGCGCCTGCATCCGATCACCCGGGCCGTGTCCAAGCAGTTGCTGCCGATCTACGACAAGCCCATGATCTACTACCCGCTCTCAACGCTCATGCTCGCGGGGCTGCGCGAGATCCTGCTCATCACGACGCCCCACGACCAGGCCGCCTTCCAACGATTGCTGGGAGACGGCTCGCACCTGGGGCTCGAACTCTCCTGGGTCATCCAGGAGAGCCCCAACGGCCTCGCCCAGGCCCTCATCCTCGGCGAGGAGTTCCTCGCCGGCGAGAAGTGCGCGTTGATCCTCGGCGACAACCTCTTCTACGGGCCTGGCCTCGGCACCCACCTCGCCCAGAACGCCGGGGTCGAGGGCGCACTGATCTTCGCCTACCAGGTGAGCGATCCGAGCGCCTACGGCGTGGTCGAGTTCGACGACGACGGCCGGGTGCTCTCCATCGAGGAGAAGCCCGCGGTGCCCAAGAGCAGCTACGCGGTGCCCGGCATCTACTTCTACGACGAGCGGGCCTCGACGTTCGCGCGCTCACTCACTCCGAGTGCGCGCGGCGAGCTCGAGATCACCGCGCTGAACAACGCCTACCTCGAGCGCGGTGAGCTGCGCGTGGAAGTGCTCTCGCGCGCGACCACCTGGCTCGACACCGGCACGCACGAGTCGCTCTACGAGGCCGGCGGACTGATCCGCACCCTCCAGCACCGCACGGGCATGCGCATCGGCGACGTCGAGCAGATCGCCCGCGACCAGGGCTGGCTCTAGACCTCGAGGAACTCGGGAAATCCCAGCGTCGTCACCAGCGCGCGGTGCGCCAGACGCTTGTGCTTGGCGAGCACCGCGCGATCCTTGCCCGCCATCGCACCCGCCACGGCCACCGCGCGCGCGAGCACGTCGGACTCGCTCGCGACCTCTTCGACCATGCCGGCTTCGCGCGCCTCGAACCCGCCGTAGCGGCGCGCGGTGAGCATCGCCTCGATCGCGCTGGCGCGCGGGAGGCGGTTGAAGAGGATCGCCGAGAGCTTCTCGTCCAGCGGCAGGCCGATGTCGGCCTCGTTCATGCACCAGAACCCGCGATCCTCGCGCATCACCCGGTGATCGAGCGAACAGGCGATCAACGCGCCTCCGGCGAACGTGTGCCCATTCAGCGCTCCCACGGTGTAGGCCGGATAGACGACGAGACGGGCGACCGTGCGGTGCAGTTCCTTGAAGATCGCGCGCAGCTCGTCGAGGTCGTGGCCGAAGTTCACGAGGTCGACGCCGTTGGAGAAGAACTTGCCCGTTCCCGTGAGTACAACCGCGAGGGGACCGCGGCGAGCCTCGAGCTCGTCGAGGATCGCGTGCAGACGAGCCAGCGACTCGCGATGGATCCGGTTCTCGACGTCGTTCCAGGTGATGACGGCGACGTCGCCGTCGTATTCGACTGACATGTCCACGCCCCGACGTTAGATCGTCAGGGAGTGGCGCCCCCGTGGACCTCGTAGACGAGGAAGCGCGGCTCGATCGCCAGCGCGTCGACGACGACCTCGGGCGACGTGCTCGAGCGCACGACGTACTGGTAGATCGGCAACGCGTGGGCGACCCCGCGGGCGTCGACCAGGATCCGATACTGCGCGCTCGATCCCGCGAGGTCCCGCGCCCCAATGGGCAGGGACGCGCCCGAGGGCTGATAGCCGAGCCAGCCGAGCGGCGTCACCTCGTGGGAAAAGATCGCGGCCTGCGCGCTGACCTGAGAGACCGCCGCGCGCGGCGAGATCAGCGGATAGGAGATGGGAGGGCCAAGGGCGAACATCACCCCACGCGCGGTGAGAACGTGGCCCCTCGCGTCGAGGAGGAAGTTGTCGGTCAGGTTCGACCAGTGCCCGTTGATCAGGATTGGCACGACCACGTTCGCGGGCCCCCCGGGCACGAAGACTCCACCGGTGCCCACGATCGGCACGCCGGTGTCGAGCGTGCCCAACGCGTGGGCGATGTCGAGGGCGCGCTGGGCGAGGGCCGTCGCGCCGAGGGGGTGCGACACGCTCGGCGGGGCCGCGCCATTGGGCGCGCTGGGCGTCTGCGTCGACAAGACGGGCACGTAGCCCCACTGGTCGACGCCACCCACGCGCACGAAGAGAGCCTCGGTGCCGGGCGCACCGGGCGCACTCCATTCGCTCTGCGCGCCCGGCGGCGGGGTCTTCGCGACCGGCTCGCCGAGGGTCACGCCCAGGGCTCGGGCCAGGGTGGCGACCGTGTCGGCCTCGCTCGAGGGCGCCGTCACGGTGAAGGCCGCGAGATTCGGCACCGTCGTCGAGAGCGTTGCCGCCCGCCGCGGCGGCGCGCTGGTCACCACACCGGAGCTGGTGACCGCCACGGCGTACTGGGGCGCGGCACTCGCCGCCTTGACGGGTGCGGCCGCGAAGGCCAGACGAACGAGCGGGGGGCCGGCGCCGGCGAGCGCGTAGGTGGCCGCCGCCATCACCGCGCACGACGTGGCAAAGCCGGCGAGGACCCGCGCCTTGAAGGCCCGCCACGAGAGTACGCGCGCGTAGGGCAGGGCGACGACCCGCGAGATCATGGCGTCGAGGTCGCGCGGCGCGTACGGCGCGCCCCGTGAGGGATCGTTCGCGACCAGGCGCTCGAACGACGTCATCTCCATACCTTCTTCATGTCGGCGCAGCGCGAAACTTTCACCACGTGGCGACCTCTCTCATCTGGGCCTCGAAGCGCGCGCGGGCCCGGCTGAGGCGCACGGCCGCGGCGTTCTCGGTGATGCGCAAGGTGGCGGCGAGCTCGCGCGGGCCGAGCCCGTCCCAGGCGTGCAGCGTGAGCAACTCGCGGTCGTCCTCCGAGAGCGCGGCCAGGGCCGCGCGCACCGTCTCGTCGGCCACCACGTGGTCCTCGGCCGACGCGTCGGCCCCGACCGCACGAGGAACGTGCGCGCTCGCGCGCCGGGCGCTGCGCTGGGCGTTGCGCAAAACGTTGCGCGCCACGCCAATTGACCAGGCGACCTCGGCGTCGGCGGGCACGTCCTCGAAGCGGCGCCAGAGCACGATCAGCACCTCCTCGACGAGGTCGTCGAGGTCGCTCACGGGCAGCGGATAGAGCCGTCGGCGCAGGTACAGACCGACCTCGGGCGTGACCTTCTGGGCCAGCGCGCGAAAGGCCTGCTCTCTACGGTGACTCACGTCACCTCCCTGTCCGAGGTCCCCTCTTTCTTACTCGCTCGCCGCTTCCCACCAGGGCGAGCGGGAGTACATTGGCGTCTGTGAGCGACTACACCGAACCCGACGTCAGCGCCGAACAGCCCCTCAGCGAGAACTGGGTGTGGATCGGCGCGCACCGCCCGGCCATGCCCCGGGTCTTCCTCGAGCGCCTCGCCGCCGACTGGGCGACGGCGGAGGTCTCGGCCGACGAGCACGTCGCGGCCGAGCACACCCGGCGCCGCCGCGAGGCCCTCGCCGCGAGCCTGCCGGGCGTGACCCTGGTGATCGCGTCGGGCAATCTCAAGGTGCGCGCCAACGACACCGACTACCGGTTCCGCCCGGACACCGACTACTTCTACCTCACCGCCGACGACGAGCCCGAGGGCGTGCTCGTCATCACGCCGACCGCCGGCGGCTCCCACTCGACGCTCTACGTGCCGGCCCGGCGCGACCAGCGCACCCACGAGTTCATCACCGACGCGCGCTACGGCGAGCTCTGGGTGGGGCCGCGCCGCGGCCCCGAGGAGGCGAGCGCCTACTACGGCATCGACACCGCCCCGCTCGAGCAGCTCGCCAAGGATCTCGTCGACCTCTCGGCCACGCCGATCCTCGTCAAGCGCGACGTGGATGCGAGCATCGACGCGGCGATCGCGCCCCACGACAACGACACCGCCATCGACGAGGTTCTCTCGGAGATGCGACTCGTGAAGGACGACTTCGAGGTCGCCCAGCTCGAGGACGCCATCGCCCACACCGTTAAGGGCTTCGAGGACGTCGTGCGCGCCCTGCCCACCGCCCAGAGCCGCGGCGAGCGCGTCATCGAGGGCGTCTTCAACTTGCGCGCGCGCGTCGAGGGCAACGACGTCGGCTACGGGACCATCGCCGCGGCCGGCGCGCACGCGACCACGCTGCACTGGATGACCAACGACGGGCCGGTTCGCGACGGCGAGCTGCTGCTGCTCGACGCCGGCGTGGAGAACCACCAGCTCTACACCGCCGACGTCACGCGCACCCTGCCGGTCAACGGCGTCTTCAGCCCCGCCCAACGGCGCGTCTATGACCTGGTGCTCGCCGCCCAGGAGGCCGGCATCGCCGCCGTGCGCCCGGGGGCGAGCTTTCGCGCTCCCCACGAGGCCGCGATGACGGTCCTCGCCGAAGGGCTCCACGAGCTGGGCATCCTCACAGAGAGCGCCGAGGAATCGTTGCGGCGCGACCGCCAGCTCTACCGGCGCTACACCCTGCACGGAGTGAGCCACATGCTCGGCCTCGACGTGCACGACTGCGCGAACGCGCGCGACGAACTCTACAACGGCGAGTTGCGCGAGGGCTACGTCCTCACCGTCGAGCCGGGCCTCTACTTCCAGCCCCACGACCTCACCGTGCCCGAGGAGTACCGCGGGATCGGGGTGCGCATCGAGGACGACATCCTGGTCACCGCGACCGGAAGCCGCAACCTGTCGGCGGCGCTGCCGCGAAACGCCGATGACGTGCAGGAGTGGATGGCCGAGGTCTGGTCGCGCGGGGCGACGAACCTCGGCCTCTAGGCGACGCGAATCGGCAGGTTGCGCGGGCCGCGCACCTGGCCCTGGGCCCAGGTGACCTGGTCGGGGTCGGCCAGCGTGAAGCGCGGGTAGCGCTTGATGAACTCCTCGATCGCCACGCGCATCTCCAGACGCGCGAGGTTCGAGCCCGCGCAGCGATGAATCCCCAGCCCGAAGGCGAGGTGGCGGTTCTCGCGCCGGTCGATGATGAACTCGTCGGCGCGCTCGAAGACCTCGGGGTCGCGATTCGCCGCGGGAAAGCCCAGCAGGATCCAGTCGTCCTGCTTCATGGGGCATCCCAGGTACTCCATGTCCTCCTTGACCAAGCGAGCCATCGTCACGGGCGCGTAGAAGCGCAGGAACTCCTCGATGGCAAAGGGCATCAGGTCCGGCTCATTCACCAGGCGCGCGAGATCATCGGGATTCCTCGCCAGGTGCCAGAGCGAGGCGCCCAGCGCCGACCAGGTGGTGTCGATGCCGGCGACCAGGATGAGAACCATGGTGCCGAAGACGTGTTCGATCGAGAGCTTCTCGCCCAGGATCTCGGCGTTCAAGAGGAACGTCGTGAGGTCGTTGCGCGGGTTCGCCTGGTGGTCCTCGATCTGGATCCGGAAGTACTCCTCGATCGGAGCGAAGTTCTCGATGCGCTCCTCGACCGGCAGGTCGATGCCCTCTAAGACGATGTGGACGAACTCGCGAAAGAGGTCCTCGTCGGCCTCGGGGAATCCCAGCATGCGCTTGATCACCGCGGGCGGGATGAACTGGGCGTAGTCGCTGCCGCCGTTGATCACCTCGCGCCCGGCCACGCGGTCCAACAGGTCGTTGCAGAGCTGGCGGATCATCGGCTCGAGCGCGTTGATCGGCCCCGGCGCGAAGGCCGGCAGGATCAGTCGGCGCGCGATCTGGTGGAACGGCGGGTCCGAGGTGATCGGCGGGGCCACGCCGATCGGCGCGGGCAGGGCGTCCTCCATCGGCCGGCCGTTGCCGAGCACCACGGTGCGGCTCGTGAAGTGCTCGGTGTCGTTGGCGATGGTCGCCACGCCGGCGTGAGTCGCCGGGAACCACGCGCCGCCGTAGCGCTCGGTGTGCGCGACCGGACAGCGCGTGCGCAGGTCCTCCCAGATCGGGTAGGGGTCGTTCACCCACTGGGGGTCGGTGTGGTCCCAGTCGGTCGCGAAATCGGTGACGGGCGGCTTGATCGTCATGACTCTCCGATCGAGATGGCGTGCTCCGGGCAGTTCGCCTCGGCCAGGCGCGCGAGCTCGAGGTCCCCGCCCTCGACGACGCCGTCGCCCAGCACGTGGCCGTTACCCAGATCGTCGAAGCCGAAGATGCTCGGTGCCAGCGAGAAACAGCGCCCGTGTCCCTGACAGCGCTGCGCGTCGATGAAGACCTTCACGACCCCTCCTCGTGTAGTTCATCGCACCTTACTACTCAGTAAACCGCCCGGGCATCACGCCGTTTCGATCTCCTCGCGGCTGATCCCGAGGAAGTAGAGCACGGCGTCGAGGTAGGGCACCGAGAGCGCGGCGTCGGCGTGCTCGCGCACCACGGCCTTGGCGTTGAAGGCGATCCCGAGGCCCGCGACCGAGATCATGTCGATGTCGTTGGCCCCGTCGCCGACCGCGACGGTCTGCTCGAGGGGCACGCCCACCTCGGCGGCGAAGCGCTCCAGGGCGGCCGCCTTGCCCGCGCGGTCCACGATGTCGCCCACCAGGCGCCCCGTGAGCACGCCGTCGACGATCTCGAGGCGATTGGCCGCCAGGTACGGCACGCCGAGCTCGGCGAGCAGCGGCGCGAGGACCTCGACGAAGCCGCCCGAGACCACCGCCGCGACGTAGCCCAGGCGCGACAGCGTGCGCAGCAGGGTGCGCGCGCCCGGCGTGAGGCGCAACTTCGCGCGCACGTCGTCGAGCACGCTGGCCGGCAGTCCCTCGAGCAGGGCGACGCGCGCGGTGAGTGACTGGGCGAAATCGAGCTCGCCGGCCATCGCGGCCTCGGTGATCGCCGAGACCTCCCCGGCGCGCCCGCAGGCCTCGGCGAGCAGGTCGATCACCTCGTCGCGCAACAGGGTCGAGTCCGCGTCCATCACCACGAGGTGCTTGGCGCGCCGGTGCAGGCCGGCGCGCTGGACGGCGAGGTCGAGCCCGACGGACGCGGCCGCGTCGGTCAGTCCCACGCGCAGCGCGTCGTGGTCCTCGCCGCGCACCACCAGCTCGTAGCAGTCCACCGGGTACGTCGCCAGGTGCACGATGCGCTCGCACGTCGCCGACGCCGCGGCGATCTGGGCGAAGACCGCCGAGAGCGCCGCCGCGCTGATCGCCGGCGCGAGCAGGGTGACGAGCAGGAGTCGACCGGCGGCGGCCGAGGACTCCTCGACGGCCTCGACGGTGACCCCGATGCCCTCGCCGGAGATGCGGCGCGCGGCGAGCGCCTCGTGGATCGCCGCGACGTCGAGGTCGCCGTCGGTGGCCACCTCGGCGCAGAGCACCAGCGAGCCGCGAATCGTGATCTGGGCCACGTCGCGCAAGGTGGCGCCGCGGTCCTCGAGGCTGGCGAGCGCGTAGAAGAGCTCCGCACCCACCCCCACGCGGTCCAGGCCGCTCACGGTCACCAGATAGGTCCCAGTCATGGACTCAGCGTAGACAGTCGCCTCAACCCGGCGGGTTCGTTCGCAGCGCGCGCACCGCCGCGACGTTCACGTCGTCGCGCGCGTCGAAGCGCCAGAGCCGGGGCAGGGCAAGCGCCACCGCGCCGACGCTGCCCACGCAGGCCAGTCCCCCGAAGGTCAGCGAGAAGCGCAGCGTGGTCCACGCCGCCATCACGCCGGCGCGGAACTGGCCGGCCGTGGGTCCGAGGGAGTAGGAGATCATCTCGATGCCGGCCATGCGACCGCGCACGTCGGGCGGTATCGACTCGTTCCACATCGTGCTGCGAAAGATGCCGCTCACCGCGTCGGCGCCCCCGGCGACCGCGAGGCCCGCGAGGACGACTCCCAGGTTTCCCGAGTAGCCAAAGACCGCGATGCCGAGCCCCCACAGCGCCGCGGCGTAGACGATGGCCCGCCCGTAGTGGTGCACCCGGCGCGTCCAACCCGAGAGGAGCGTCGCCACCAGCGCGCCACCGGGCAGGCCGCAGTAGAGCAGGGAGAGCGCGTAGGTCTCGTGAAAGTGCGCCGCCACGAAGGGCAGCATCACGACGGGAAAGGCCAGAACCATCGCGAGCAGGTCGACCACGTAGGTTCCCAGCAGGTCCGGTCGCGAGGCCGCGTAGCGCAGCCCGAACGCCATCTCACTCGCGTGGGTGTCGCGCTCGCCGGCCAACGCCGGCGTCGCGGCGAGGCCGGCGAGCAGGCTAAGCGACACGCCGAAGGTCACCACGTTGCCGGCGTAGACCGCGGCCGGGCCGAGGGCCACGGCGGCGAGTCCCCCGA
>JAJXXB010000085.1 GCA_021781315.1 Actinomycetes bacterium
CGAGCTGGTCGACGCCCTGGTGGCGCGAGGCTTCACCCGGCTCGACCTCGAGTACCTGACCGAGATGGCCGGCAACCTGCACTCCATCGGCCGGCCCCACTTCGCGCGCGCGATGTTCGAGCTGCACCCCGAGATCGTCGGGCCGCGCACCGCGTCGTCGTGGAACCAGCTCTTCACCGACTGGCTCGGCGACGGGGGCCAGGCCTACATCCCCAAGGCGAGCATGTCGATCGAGTCCTTCATCGACGCCACGCGTGACTCGGGGGTCGTCGTCTCCATCGCCCACCCGCTCGTCAACTACCTCGACGACGCGCCCCTCTCGAGCGCCGAGCGCATCATGCCCCGCGTGCTCGACTCACTGCGCGAGCGCGGCGTCGTGGGCATCGAGGCCTACTACGGCAGCCACGACGAGTCGACGCGCGCGCTCATGGCGCGCCTGACCCGCAACGCGGGGCTCATCCCCACGGGCGGCTCGGACTACCACGGCTCCTACAAGCAGGACATCGCCCTCGGGCGCGGGCGCACCGGCGACCTGTGCGTGCCCGACCACGTCCTCGAGGAGTTGCGCGGCGCGCACGCCGACGCGCTGCCCGCCTAGCGGTACGAAGCCGGCGGCTAGGGCCGCCGGTCGAGCGCGTCGATCAGCGCGTCGCTGCGGCGCCGCGCGACGAGCTCCACCGCGACGTCAACCGGCCCGACGTGGAACCGGTCGCCACCGGCGATCCCGAGCACGCGCACCTCGACGCCGGCCTCGGACGCGCGCACGCGCACGCCTTCGGGGTCGTCGCTCGCCACGACGTAGCGACCGGGGAACTCGCTGAACAGCTCGGGCGCCGTGAGGTCCTCGGCGCGCACGCCGATCCCGGTCGCCGAGGCGATCTCGGCCAGCGCGACGGCCAGGCCGCCACCGGCGACGTCGTGCACCGCGGACAGGTGGGTCGCGGCGCCGGCGCAGACCGCCGCCACCTCGCTCGCGACGAAGCCCGCCGCGGCGGCGGCCGCGGCGTAGTCGATCTGGGGCGGGCGCCCGCCGCGGCGCCCGTGCTGGGTCGCCCAACGGCCACCCGCGAGCGGGAGGGGCTCGGACTCGCTCGCCGCGCGCGACGGACCGACGAGCAGGACGGTGTCACCGGCGCGCCAGGACCAGCCGGGCGGCGGCGCGACGAGGGTCTCGACGAGACCGAGCAACCCGATCACCGGGGTCGGGTCGATGTCGGCGCCGTCGCTCTCGTTGTAGAGCGAGACGTTGCCGCCGATCACCGGGAGCGAGAAGGCGCGACAGGCCTCGGCGAGCCCGTCGACGGTCTCGGAGAGTTGCCACATCACTTCGGGGTGCTCGGGGTTGCCGAAGTTGAGGCAGTTGACGACGGCCTTCGCGGTCGCGCCGACGCAGGCGAGGTTCGCCACCCCCTCGGCGAGGGTGAGCGCCACGCCGAGACGCGGGTCGAGCGCGCACCAGCGCGGGTTGGAGTCGGTCGTGAGGGCGAGCCCGCGACGTGACGCGGGCAGGCCCGGGCCGGCAAGTCGAAGCAATGCCGCGTCGCGGCCCGGTCCGACGACCGTATTCAAGAAGAGCTGCGAGTCGTACTGGCGGTAGACCCACGCGGGGTCCACCAGCAGCTCGAGCAGGTCGGCCGTCGGGTCGGCGATGGTGTCGCCGCTCGGGTCGTCGGCCCAGATGGCGTCGAGGTCGGCCGGGCGCTGGCGCGGCCGGTCGTAGAGGGGCGCCTCGTCGGCGAGGGACTTCGCGGGCACCTCGGCGAGGACCGGACCGTCAAAGCCGTCGCGCACGCGCAGCATGCCGACGCTTCGCCCGTCGGGGGTCACTTCGGGGGCGACCACGTGTCCGACGACGCTCGCGCGCACCTCCCAGCGCGCGCACAGCGCCTCGACGGCCGGCCAGTTCTCGGGGGTCACGATGGCGAGCATGCGCTCCTGGCTCTCCGAGGTCATGACCTCGTAGGGCTCCATGCCGGCCTCGCGCAGCGGGACCGCGTTCACGTCCACGTCCATGCCGACGCCCCCGCGCGCCGCGGTCTCGCTCGTCGCGCACACCAGGCCCGCGCCTCCGAGGTCCTGGATCCCGACGGCGAGTCCCCGGTCGAGCAGCTCGAGGCAGGCCTCGATGAGCCGCTTCTCCTCGTAGGGGTCGCCGACCTGGACGCTCGGGCGCTTGGCCGCGTCGTCGGCTGACTCGGAGAAGCCCGCGGAGGCGAGCACCGAGACCCCGCCGATCCCGTCGCGACCGGTCGTCGAGCCGAGCAGGACCGCGAGGTTGCCCGGTCCCGAGGCGATGCCGAGCACCAGGCGCTCGACCGGCAGGGCCCCGGCACAGAGCACGTTCACGAGCGGGTTGCCGGCGTAGGTCGCATCAAAGGTCAGCTCGCCGCCGATGGTCGGCACGCCGACCGAGTTGCCGTAGCCCGAGATGCCCGAGACGACGCCCTCGACGAGCCAGCGCTGGCGCGCGTCGTCCAGGTTGCCAAAGAAGAGCGGGTCCATCACCGCGAGCGGCCGGGCCCCCATGGTGAAGACGTCGCGCAGGATCCCGCCGACCCCGGTCGCGGCGCCCTGGTAGGGCTCGATCGCCGAAGGGTGGTTGTGGCTCTCGATGCGGATCGCCACCGCGATGCCGTCGCCGGCGTCGATGACCCCGGCGTTCTCGCCGGGCCCGACGAGCACGTGCGGCGCCGTCGTCGGCAGGCGCTTGAGGTGGATCCGCGAGGACTTGTAGGAGCAGTGCTCGCTCCACATCACGCCGTAGAGCGCGAGCTCGAGGTGGTTGGGATCGCGACCGAGCACTCCGCGAATATCGTCGAATTCGTCATCCGTAAGGCCGAGGGCACGATGAATTGATTGCACGTTCACCCCTCTAAACTACGACATCGGACTTGTCCCCTGACCAAGTGGCTGGCATCGCAAGGATTGAAATGCCACTTAAGTTCCCAAAATCGCCGAAAAGACTTCTATGACTCGGCGCGACATCGACCTCGCCCAATCCACCGTCCTCTCGGTGCGTCGTCCTTCAATCTCGCGAGTTTTCCGTGACGCGAACGGCTTCTATTCGTAGTCCTTTGCCCCTTTCATCTGGTAGGACGAGCAACGTATACGTGGTGAATATAAAAGTTCTGCTTCAATTTCCAGACATAATTGGATTAGAACGCCATCGACTCATTACACTGTTACCGAGACATCACGGTAGGAGTAACTCATGGCAGCAGTCACCAAGAAAGCAGCGACGAAGAAGCCCGCACAACGGACGATGACGGCTGATCACAAGGCGAAATTGGCCCAGGGCCGGAACGAATCTCGCGTCGTGAGTCGCTATCTTGATGCGCTCGCCGCCGGCAAGGGCAAGCGCGGTCGCAAGCGCACGCCCGAATCGATCAACATGCAGATCACCCGCATCGACAAGGACCTCGCCACCGCCACGCCGATCCGCCGGCTCGAGCTGGTCCAGCGCCGCTTCGACCTCGCGGCCGAGCGCGACCGCCTCGCCACGCGCGTCGACCTCGAAGGGCTCGAGAAGGAGTTCGTCAAGGTCGCCAAGTCCTACGCCCAGCGCAAC
>JAJXXB010000117.1 GCA_021781315.1 Actinomycetes bacterium
CTTTGACATCGCGGGGCCCGAGGACGGCTTCCCGCCGACCAAGCACCTGAGCGCCTTTCACCTCGTGCAGCGCGAGAACTTCCACATGACCATCCACGCCGGCGAGGCCTTTGGCCTGCCCTCGATCTGGGAGGCGGTGCAGTTCTGTGACGCCGAGCGGCTCGGCCACGGCGTGCGGATCGTCGATGACCTCACCAACGTCGATGGCGAATATCGCCTCGGCCGGCTCGCCAACTACGTGCGCGACCGGCGGATCCCCCTCGAGGTCTGTCCCACTTCCAACGTCCACACCGGCGCCGCGGCCTCGATCGCCCAGCACCCGATCGAGCTGCTGCGCCGACTGCGCTTCCGGGTCACGCTCAACACCGACAACCGACTGATGAGCGGCATCACGCTCTCGAGCGAGTTCGCCGCCTGCGCCGACGCCTTCGGCTGGACCCTCGACGATGTCGAGTGGCTGACGCTGAACGCCGCCAAGAGCACCTTCTACCCCTTCGACCAGCGCCTCGCCTTGATCAACACGGTCATCAAGCCCGGCTACGCCGCGCTGCGCGCCGAGGCCTAGCCCACCCGAGCACGGACCGTATCCGTGAAAACTCGGCGATGTCGGCGTACGACCACGCAATCACCGCCTCGAATGGGGCCAAAGTGCCCTAGCGCGAATTCCACGACCGACGGCATCTCCCTCTATTCTCCAGAAAGCGGCTGGGGGTAGTAGCAGAAGAGGTTTCGACCATGCGCCCATCCTCGTCCGCCCGTTCTACGACCAACCCCCACGACGAGACCGCGCGCGTGTCGGTCCGCGACCTCCTCGTCAATCTCACGCATCTGCCGCTTCGTGAGGCCCGATTCTGGACCGTCCAACTGATGGTCGCCCTGATCTTCACGGTCCACGTCGTCTCGGACGTGAAGATGATGCACCATCTCGTGAACGTGCCCGACTTCACCATCAACCTCTTGCTCTTTGTCCCCATCATCTACGCCGGGTCGGTCTATGGGCTCGTGGGCTCGCTCGGCACGGCACTCACTGGCGCTGCGCTCACCGTCCCCGACGAGATCCTGCTGCGCCACAGTGCCGATCAGATCTGGGGCGAGTGGAGCGTGATCGTCACGGCCTGCGTCGTGGCGGTCCAGGTGGGACACCAGTACGAGGTGGAGCGCCGCCAGCGCGAGGCGCTGCGACGGGCCGAGCGCAACAAGCTCGAGAGCGAGCTGCGGGCGCTGCGCACCGAGGCCGAGGTCCAACGCCAGCTCGCCCGTCGCGATGCACTCTTCCACGATGCCTTCGATAACAACACCTCAGGGATGTACCTGCTCGACCATGACGGCCGGCTCATCGACACGAACCGAGCCTTTCGCGAGATGATCGGGCGCGACGAGGATGAGCTGCTCGGCCACTCGCCTGACGAGTTCCGCTTCGAGGGCGACGTCGCGACCGCCATCGAGCAGCGCCGGCGCCTGACCGCGGGCGAGGTCGCGAGGGTCCACTACACGGCGAGGTTCGTGCACCGCAGTGGACGGGTGATCGTCGGCGAGCTGTCGGCCGCCTGTCTCACCGACGAGCACGGCGTACCCGACATCTACGTCGTCTCGGTGCGCGACGTCACCGACGAACGCGCGCTGCTCGCCGAGCTCGAGCACCAGGCGCTCTATGACTCGCTGACCGGGCTCGCCAATCGGACCCTGTTCGAGGACCGACTCGCGAGGGCTCGCGCGACGTCGGCCCGTGACGGTGGGTCCAACGCAGTCTTCCTGATCGACCTGGACGACTTCAAGGGGGTCAACGACACCTTCGGCCACCACGTGGGCGACGAGCTGCTCGTGGAGTTCGCGCGCCGGATGGAGCGTGTGACCCGGGCCAGCGACACGCTCTGTCGATTCGGTGGCGACGAGTTCCTCTACCTCGCCCACGGGGCGACTGATTCGTACCAGGAAGTCGCCAACCGACTGCTCAACGCGGTGCGCGAGCCGTTCGTGGTGGCTGGCACCAGCCTCGAGCAGCGCGTGAGCATCGGGGTCGTCGTCATGGACGCCGAGTGCACCGACAACGAGGATCTCCTGCGCAACGTCGACACCGCCCTCTACGAGGCCAAGCGACGCGGCAAGGGTCAGGTCGTGCGCTTCACGAGCGACATGCACGACTGGGCGATGAACCGCTACGAGCTGTTGCGCGACCTGCGCGGCGCCGTCGGGACCGACCAGTTGTGCATGAAGTACCAGCCGCTCGTCGACCTCGCGACCGACGAGATCGTCGGTTTCGAGGCGCTGATGCGTTGGCAGCACCCGAGCCGAGGGCCGATTGCCCCTGATGTCTTCATCCCCCTCGCCGAGCAGACCGAACTGATCATCGCCCTCGGCGAGTTCGCGTTGCGCGACGCGATGGCCGAGGCAGCCTCGTGGGTTGGCGCGAACGGGCGAGCGCCCTACGTCTCGGTCAACCTCTCGACGAACCAGTTTCGAGACCCAGCCCTGCTGGAACTGATTGACCGGGCCCTCAGTGTGAGCACACTCGCACCCGAACGGCTCGTGCTCGAGATCACCGAAGGAGCGGCACTCGCCGACACCGATCAGGTCGCCGCGGTGCTCGCCCACTTCGATCGTCGCGGCGTGCGCCTCGCGCTCGACGACTTCGGCACCGGCTACTCCTCGCTCTCACACATCACGAGGCTGCACCCACACATCATCAAGATCGACCGCTCCTTTGTTTCCGCCGCGCAGGACGACGTGGCGAACCTGGCGCTGCTCGAGGCAATGGTCTCGCTCGGACGCCGGCTGCAGCTCACCGTGCTCGCCGAGGGCATCGAGACCGAGGCGCAGCGCAGCTACTTGGCCGGTCTCGGCTGCGAACTCGGCCAGGGCTACCTGTTCGCCCCGGCGCTCTCGGCGAGCGAGGTCCGCGACGTACTCGGTACTTCGAACTGGACACGACACCCGGTCCCCGCGCTAGCGCCGCGACCGACGAACGCGAAGGTCACGGCCGAGCCAGAGCGCCCGGATGAGCGCGTCGCCCACCCGGCCTGATCGCGGACCTAGACGAGCCGCGCGGCGAGTTCGCTGCGGATCATCTCGAGGCGCTTTCTCGCCGCGCGACGCTGGTCAACGAGGAGTCGGTCGTCGGGCCCGACGACGACCTCGAGGTAGGCCTTCACCTTCGCCTCGGTGCCCGATGGGCGCACCACCACCCGCGCCGGCGGCGCGAACAGGACGACCCCCGGCGTCGGCGCGAGTCCACGCCAGCCCGTCGCGAGGTCCACGACCTCGGTGACCGGCTCGCCGCCGAGATGGCGCGGCGGTTCGGCGCGCAGTCGCTCGACCATCGCCGTGATGCGCTCGCTCCCCTCGGGGCCGTCGAAGCGAACCGCGAGCTGGTCGACCGCGTGCACGCCGAAGCGCGACTCGATCTCGTCGAGCCGGTCGAGCAGGGACTGGCCGCGCCCGCCGAGCTCGTCGGCCAGGCGCGCGAGCGCGAGCGCCGCGGTCATCCCGTCCTTGTCGGCGACGCGGTCGTCGACGGCGAAGCCGAGCGCCTCCTCGTAGCCGAAGGCGAGCCGGCGCTCGCCCGCCG
>JAJXXB010000198.1 GCA_021781315.1 Actinomycetes bacterium
GTTCGAATCCCTCCAGCCGCACCGAGAGTTAGCGACAGAAGTCGGCTGAATACACCGACAAAAGTCGCCTCTCATAGTGTGCCATGGCACTGCGACACGCGAGTTCAGCTTTGGACGTACTCGGTGTCACAAGATAGGACGAGCAGCGCTCGTGCAACGTCAGCTGGCTAGGTAGTCCGTCAGGCTCACGCGTCGTCTACGAGCGCGTTTTCGTGCCTCGAGTTGGTCTCGGTGAGCCAGCTGGTTCTGGTGGGTGTCGATCTTGCGCAGATTGGCCGCGACGAGTAACAAGGTGACAAAGATGCCCTGGGCGGCGATGCCACGCACGCGACGTCGCGCCGGTTGGGCCAGCGCTTCGTGGGCGGGGTCTTTCACGAAGCCGTTCCAGCCCTCGATGGTGTTGCGCAGTGTCGCGTAGTGCCGGGCCCACTCTTCGGATCCATAAGCAAAACTCTGGGCGTGTCGTGCCGCGACGTCGGGCGCGATGGTGATCGCGTGTTGTGCACAGAGCGCCGGCGGCGTCGCCGGTGGACTCACGATTCGCTGGCCAGTGTCTAATAACGACGAGGGGCGTAGTGCGCAGCGCACCTTGGGACGGGTCCCCTGGGCCGGGCACATGAAGCGTTCGTAGCCGTCGACGTCGGGTCCAGACTTTCGTCCCAACGCGTAGGCGCGCCGCGACTCGACCCGGGCTCGATAGGTCTCGGTGTCGATGGCCCCGCTGCGCAGATCCTGGGTGGCGCTGACCAACACTTCGGGCATCCCCGGGCAGTACCAGGTGCCCTCGACGAGCACCGCCCCGTGGCTGTTGGCCTGGCGACCGAGCTCGTCGACCCGGTAGTCCATGACGGGTTGATAACCCATCGCGCGCGCCGGTAGGTGAAAACTCGTCGCCAGCGCGCTCGAGTAGGCGCGGTCCACGCCGAGAGGACCCGGGCTAAAGCCGCGTTTCTTCGCGCCGGCGAGCACGCGAGCGGCCGTGGCGCCTGGGTTGACGCCCGGTCGATCGAGAGCCAGGCCGACCACCACGTTGGGAAACGACGCCAGCGTCGCGGGCTCGAGTGACGCGGTCGTAAGCAGCGTTGCCTCTAGGGCCCAGGCGACGCGCGAACGTCGTCGTCCTAGGTGATCCTCTCGTTCGCGGTGGTCGCCCTCGCGCACGTACCATCCGCCGTCAGGATCAGTGGCGCAGCGTCTCGAACGTATCGAGGGTCCGCGTGAGAAGAGGGGCACCGGGGTGGCGTCGAGTCCGTAGGCGAGGTGGGCGGGCAGTTCGTCGGTGCACCCGCTCACACTGGCCGCGAGCATCGCGCCCATGAAGGACTCGAGGCGGCCTCGGGCGTCGCGCACCTCGTTCTCACTGAGCGACGCAACGCTGCGCGAACGCGTCGACACTCAATCGCTGGTTCTTCGGGAGTCCCGAGGGGTCGAGCACCGAGGCAACCGCGTGAAAGAGATAGCGCACCTGGCGATAGCGCGCGGCGAAGCTGCGCGCGTCGTGCGCCGTGGCGCGCACGCCGAGCGCGGCCCGGGACTTCGCCGAGAGCCGCCAGAACAGCACCTCCGTGGCGGCTTTGAGGTGCAGAGCCCGGTCATCAGTGGCGAGCAGCACGAGCGCGGTCAACAACGCGGCGACCGAGAGCTCGCGAGGTCGACCGGGTCGACGGTAACGGGACTCGATCTGCGCCTCGAGCCACGGGGCCACGCCGGAGCCTTCAACGAGCGCGAGGCCACGCGCCACCTCCTCGTGCGCGATCACCTGACTGCTCATCACGGTCGTCTCGCGAGGGCCCGCAGTTGGGCCTTCGACTGAGGTGCACCGGCCACGTGGCGCGCGTAGCGTAGGAGCGACCCGACGTCGATGATGCCGGCCATCGCACAGAGCTCGCGTAGTGGGGTGTCACCCGCTAAGTGCGCGCAGAGAAACGTCGAACGACAACGGCCACTCGAGAGCGCCACCTCGTCGGGATCGCCCACGAGGGAGCTCGCGACTTCACCCACGAGGTTCTTCGTGTCACGCACCGCGGCCCCCGGGCGAAAGAGGTAGTCGCGTCGCTCGCTGGACAGGGCGCTCAGCACGCTCGACGAGGGCTCCTCGAGGGGCACGAGCCGACCATCCGCCTCCACGCGCACGATGACTCGCCCGTTCGAGCGAAGCACGCCGCTCGCGCGCAGGTGGGCCAATTCGCGCGGACGAAGCCCCGCGCCCATCATGCCAGCGAGCAGTACCGTGGCGTTGGCCGTGCGCGCTCGGCTGGCCTGATGGTTCGCCCGCGACCAGAGCGCCGCGCGGTCGCGTTCGCCGTAGGGGGCGGGGGCGAAAGACGCCGCAAAGCCGCGAGACGTGCGAGGGGCGCCACCTAGGCGACGCAACGTCGAGCGGTAGGTGCCGAGCGAGTGGGCGCGAAGCGTCGAACAGCTGATCGAAAGAAACGCCTCGATGACCTCGCCGTCGTGGATGGCCACGTCGACGATCAGTCCTTCGAGCGCGCAGAACTCTTCGAAACGTCGAAGCACACTGGCGTCGCGTTGACCGAGGGCCACCACAATCTATCTTGACATATATTATCCTCAAGATAGGTGATGGGGGATGCTGGTAACGGTGATGAGTGAGCGACGTCGAACAATCCTGGCCGAGATTAACCGTCTCGCGCGGGGGTCGGTGGTGGCCGGCACCCTCTCGCAGCGCTCGACGCGCTGCGCGGGCACGGGCTGTCACTGTCGCGCCGATCCGCCGGTATTGCACGGTCCCTACCCGACCTGGAGCCACCAGGTGAACGGTCGACAAGTGACGACGACTTTGAGCAACGAAGAAGCCGAACAGCTTCGTCCGGCCATCGCCGCGCACCGTCGACTGCGTGAACTCGTAAAGGAACTCGAGGCCCTCTCCAGCGCCGACTTCGAGTCACGCCGCGCGAGCAAGTAGGGCCCCACCCACTGGGACGAGCATCCCATTCAAGTGGGAACGCGACGACAATGGAGAACTGAACCCGCTGATCAACGACTTCTGTCGCTAACCCACTGCGGGGCACGACCGCCGAAGACCCCCGTTTCGTCACCGTGTTCTGCGAAGGTTCCACGCAGCGCGTGGGTAGCGGGCAGTTAGTTTCTCACCACCGCGTGGCAGCGATTAGTACGATGAGTCAACGAGTTCATCTTCGCCGAATTGGCCGGGGGTATTCATGCAGACTCGACGGTTCGCCCAACGATTTGGCGCCGTCGCGCTCGTCGCGCTCGTCGCCGGCAGTATCGCCGGGCTGGCTGGAGTCGGCGGGGCGAGTGCATCGGCGTCGCGCGTCGAGTACCTCGGACATGTTCACGCCGTCGAATCGGCAAACTACGCCGCCCGGCGCGGCGCGGATTGGGCGAACGCATTGCCCCGTAACGTCGGCGCATCGTGGTCCGACCAGACGTTGGCCCAACAGTTAAACCTTGGCGACCTCGCCCACGTCCTAACCTCCAGTTGCGTCTCATCCACGTT
>JAJXXB010000266.1 GCA_021781315.1 Actinomycetes bacterium
CTCGGCGCCGACACGCCAGTCGAACTGCGTCTGCTCGAGATCGAGCCCGCGATGAAGGCCCTCGAGGGCGTCGTGATGGAGCTCGACGACTGCGCGTTCCCACTGCTGACCAACGTCGTGGCCACGAGCGATCTCGCCACCGCCTTCGACGGCGTGAACTGGGCGCTGCTCGTGGGTTCGATCCCGCGCAAGGCCGGCATGGAGCGCGGCGACCTGTTGAACGTGAACGGCGGCATCTTCAAGCCCCAGGGCCGCGCCATCGCCGAGAACGCGGCCGATGACGTGCGCGTGCTCGTGGTGGGCAACCCGTGCAACACGAACTGTCTGATCGCGCGCTCCAACGCGCCCGAGGTTCCCGCGGACCGTTGGTTCGCGATGACCCGCCTCGACCAGAACCGCGCCGAGACCCAGATCGCCAAGCGCGTGGGCACCGGGGTGGGCGGCGTGAAGAACCTCGCGATCTGGGGCAACCACTCCTCGACTCAGTTCCCGGACTTCACCAACGCGACCGTCGACGGCGTGAATGTCGTGACCGCGGTGAACGACCGCGCCTGGCTCGAGGGCGACTTCCTCACCACGGTCCAAAAGCGCGGCGCGGCGATCATCGAGGCGCGCGGGGCGTCCTCGGCGGCTTCGGCGGCCAACGCGGCGATCGACACGGTGGCCTCCCTGATCACGCCGACGCCCGCCGATGACTGCGTCTCGGTGGCCGTGACCAGTCGCGGCGAGTACGGGATCCCCGAGGGTCTGACCTTCGGCTTTCCCATCACGGTGGACGCCGGCGGCGCTTGGAGCGTGAAGGAGGGCGTCGTCCACGACGACTTCGCCCGCGCGAAGGTGGCCGCCACCACCGACGAACTCGTCAGCGAGCGCGACGAGGTGCGACAGCTGGGCCTGATCTAAGCCCAGCGGGCCGTCAGGGTGAAGGTGAGCGGCAGCCGCGGCGCGCCCGCGGGCGCGTAGAAGATGCCGGGCGGACCTTCGACGAGGTTCTCGAAGGCGCGATAGCGCGTCCAGGGATTCTCGGCGAGGTGGGTCACCATCAGCGACCGCGCCGCCAGCGCGGAGACGATCTCGCCGAGCGAGTGGTTCCACTCGTAGTTGGTCGAGTGCGCGAGCGCCTCGCCATCGGTGTAGGTCGACGGGCTGTCGATGACGATCGGTTCGTCCTCTTCGAAGTACGGAAACGCGAAGGTCGTGCCATCGTCGTCGAGGCTGAAGGCGAGGGGGTGCACGTCGTGCACGAGCAGCGTGCCGCCGGGGGCGAGCAGGTCCGCGACCACGCCGGCCCAGTCCTCGATGCGCGCCAGCCAGCACAACGAGCCCAGGTTCACGTAGACCACGTCGAAGCGCTCGCCGAGCGCCGCGGGCGCGGCCATGACGTCGCTGACGACGAAGCGCGCTCGCTCGGAGAGACCCGCTCGCGCCGCCAGGGTGGTGGCCGCGCGGATCGCGGCCTCGGAGAAGTCGACGCCGGTCACGGTCGCGCCGGCGCGGGCCCAGCTCAAGGTGTCCATGCCGAAATGGCACTGGAGGTGAACGAGGCGGGCGCCGGTCACGTCGCCGAGCAGTGCGGCCTCCTCGGCGTCGGGCCCCTCGCCGCTCGCGAGCCATCGGTCGACGCCGTAGAAGTCGGAGGTGAGGTGGACGGCCACGCGATCGTCCCAGTTGGCGCGATTCGCGTTGAGCCAGGATGTCACGTGATCAGGATAGTGACGTTCCCTCGCGGCGACGGGACACAAATCTCTCACAACGACTCAATGAATCAGCGGAATCCACGCGAGATCGTGGTCGACGGCGGCGATTCACCTTGACCCTCGCATCACCAGAAAATTACATTTGTGAACGTTGACGCATCGCCACCATCGCGGTCGAGCGGCGTCCGATGAGGGTGATATCAGAGTGAGTCCCAAGACGACTAGTGGCGCGGCCCGACGACCGTCGGCTCTGGCCGCCCGCCGAGGGCGGCTGCTCTCGCATCGCGCGTGGTGGCGACTGAGCCTGCTGGAGCTCGCGGCCCTCGCCCTGCGCGTCGGCGTGCAGTTCACCGGGAACCACCGCGGGGTGGACGCCGTCGTGGTGCTGGCCAACGTCGCGCTCTTCGTGCCCGTCCTCTACGGCGCGCGCCACCTCGGCGTGCGAGGGTCCCTCGCCGCCGCGACCGGCGAGGTCGTCGTGCTGGCCCCGGTCGAGACCCTGCACCCGGGCCAGTCGTGGCAGGTCTGGGGCGGCGGTGGCGCCATCATCCTCGCGGTGCTGGTCGGCGTCGTCGCGGGGCTGCGCCAGGATCGGGAGGCCCGCCATCGCGCGGCCCTCGCCGAAGTCGAGGCCGCTCGCCTCGTCGGCGAGTTCGAAGGTCAGCCGCTCTCGTGGCGAGGACTCTTCGAGGCGCTGTCCTTCGGTGTCGCGCTGCTCGACGGTGACGGCGTGATCCGCTTCGTCAACGAGCCCTTGCTCGTCGTGGCGGCTCGCGCGCGTCGCGAGGTGGTGGGCCGCCCCCTGGTCGAGATCGTCGAGGGCGTGGCGCTCGACGTCGGCGCCGGCGTGGTCGCGGGCGTGATCCCGCGCAGCGTGGACCGCGTGCCGGTCGACGTCGAGTTCGCGCCGCTGCACGTGGCGGGACACTCGTGGACCATCGCGATCGTCCACGACGCCCGCGAGCGCCTCGCCACCCAACAGGCCCAACTCGACGCCGAGCGCCACGCCCTCCTCGCCGTGGCCGAGGCGGATCAGGAGCGGGTGCGCGGCGAGCGGCGCTTCCGCCTGGCCTTCGAGCACAACACGTCGGGCATGGCGATCACCGACGGCGAGGGCCTGCTGCTCGACGTGAATCGGACCTACTGCGAGATGCTCGGGGTCGACGCGAGCGAGCTCGTGGGACACCACGTCAACGAGATGACCCACCCCGAGGACCGCACCCTCACCATCGACATGATCCACGACATGGCCCGCGGGGATCGGCGCGCCGCGCGCTACGTCAAGCGCTACGTGCACCGCGACGGCCACGTGATCTACGGCGAACTGTCGGTGGGCGTCGTGCGCCACGATGACGGGGCCGTCGAGGGCATCGTCGCCTCGGTCAAGGACATCACCGACGAGCGCGCGCTGGTCGCCCAGCTCTCGCACCAGGCGCTGCACGATCCGCTCACCGGCCTCGCCAACCGGGCCCTCTTCCAGGACCGGCTCGAGCGTGCGATCGAGGCGCGTGGGCGCACCGGTGCCGCCAACGCCCTCTTCCTGATCGACCTGGACGACTTCAAGGGCGTGAACGACTCCCTGGGGCACCACGTCGGCGATGAACTGCTCATCGAGATCTCGCACCGCCTCGAATCGGTGACGCGTGCCTCGGACACCCTGTGCCGCTTCGGCGGCGACGAGTTCCTCTACCTCGCCGAGGGGCTCTCGGGCGGAGTCGACGAGGTCGCCCGGCGGTTGCTGTCGGTCTTCGACGAGCCGTTCCTCGCCGCGACGATCGGCCT
>JAJXXB010000036.1 GCA_021781315.1 Actinomycetes bacterium
ACCGGGCGCACCCCCAGGTGCTCGTCCACGAGCGCGCGTGCCGCGGCGGCCGTCTCGGTGCAGGTCAGGGGGTCGATCACGATCCAGCCGGTGTCGCCGGCCACGAAGGTCACGTTGGCGATGTCGAGCCCGCGGACCTGGTAGATGCCGCTGCCCACCGTAAAGAGCCCGGCGCGGCCGTTCAGCCGCGCCTGGCGCCAGAGGCTGGGGTTGACGGTGCCGGGCGACTCGAGGGCGTCGGGCGCGTCGACGAAGGCGTAGTCGTCGAGGTCCCACACCGTCTGGCCCAGCGCGCCGACGATGTGCCGCGCGTCAACGGCCGCGAGCAGTCCTCGCGTGGCCCGGTCGTCGTCGGGGCTGTCGAGGCGGGCGAGGTCATCGAGCACCCGCTGATGGTGGCGCGCGGTCGCCTCGCTCGCCCCTTTGCGTTCCGCCGATAGTGCCATCGCCCCTCCCGCTTGCACGGTAGCCGAGCCCGCCGCCGACGGGTCCGGACTAGCGTCGGCGATGAGCATGCCCGACGACCTCGGATTCGACGCCCCGGCGGCGATGGCGCCACTCGCGCCGTTCGATGCGTCGACGCCGCCCGACGAGCGGCGCGCGCGGCTCCGGGACTGGCTGGCTGCGCACCCCGACCCCTCGGGCGCC
The DNA here is from genome assembly GCA_021781315.1 of Actinomycetes bacterium. The sequence goes on from JAJXXB010000036.1 coordinate 649, forward strand.
GACCTCGCCGACGCGGGGCTCGTCGCCCCGCAGTGGCCGGCGCCCTGGGGACTTGGCGCCGACGCGCAAACCCAGCTGCTCATCGACGAGGAGCTGGCCGAGGCCGGCGTCGTCCGCCCGTCCAATCCCATCGGCATCGGGTGGGCGGGCCCGACGCTGCTCGCCGCGGGCACCGACGCCCAGCGCGCGCGGTGGCTGCCGTCGCTGCTCGCCGGCGAGGCGATCTGGTGCCAGCTCTTCAGCGAACCCGACGCCGGCAGCGACCTCGCCTCGCTCACCACGAGCGCGCGGCGCGACGGGGACGAGTGGGTCATCTCAGGCCAGAAGATCTGGACGAGCTACGCCCACGTGGCCACCTGGGGCATCCTGCTCGCGCGCACCGCGAATGTGGGCGCGCCCCAGCGCGGCATCAGCTACTTCGTCTGTCCGATGACGGCCCCGGGCGTGACGGTCCGGCCCCTCGTGGACATGACGGGCCTGCACACCTTCAACCAGGTGTTCCTCGACGAGGTCCGCATCCCGGCCGATCACCTCATCGGCGACGAGAACGACGGCTGGCGCCTCGCCAAGGTCACCCTGGGCAACGAGCGCGTCTCGCTCTCGGCCGAGGGGGCCCTCTGGGGCCGCGGCCCGACGGCCGCCCAGCTCGTGGCGCTCGTCGCCGAGCGGGCCATCGCCCACGACGCGCTGGTGCGCGACGAGCTCGTCCAGTGCTGGATCCGCGGCGAGATCCTGGGGCTGCTGCGCCAGCGCCTCGTCCAGTCGGCCGTGGCGGGGCGCGAGCCCGGCCCCGAGGCGAGCGTGCGCAAGGCGCTCGCCGACGACCACGGCCAGGTGGTCATGCAGCTCGCCCACCGTCTCGCCGGCACCGCGGGCATGCTCGCGGGCCGCGGTCCCGGCCAGGTCGGCGGCGACGAGGGCAGCCTGTGGTACTTCGGCCTGCTCTTCTCGCCGGCCCTCACGATCGGTGGCGGGACGTCGAGCGTGCAGCGCACCATCATCGCCGAACGCGTGCTGGGCCTGCCCAAGGAACCACCGGTCGCGCGCTGATCACTCCTCGGCGTAGCGGGCCGTGGTCACCGCGATCGTCGTGGGCACGCTGGTCGCAAAGATGACGAGCAGGCACGACACCACCACGAGCGGCGCGCCGCGGGTGTGGTCGCGCACGAAGGCGAACTCGATCATCCCCGAGGAGATCACGTAGGCGAGCAGCGCCCAGCGGAACACGCGACGGAACGTTCGCCACGCGAACGGGCGGTGACGGCCGAGCAGGACCCAGGCCGACGCGAGCGACAGGGCGGCGACCACGACGAGCACCGTCGGCACCGCGAGCGGCGGGCGTCGCGGCGCGTAGGAGGCCATGACGATGCCCCCGGCTACGACGAGCGCGAGGGCCGCCGTGCTGAGCCAGGTGACGGGCGGGAACGAACGCTCGCTCATCGCGACCCCACCCTCGTCATGATCACGAGCGTGGCTATCTGCATCGCCCCCGTGATGCCCGCCGTGTAGATGAAGCGCTTCATGAGCCGGCCAATGAGCTCGCCGTTCGGGTTGGGCTTGTTCATTTCCCACAGCACCGCGATGTTGGCGGGCTCGAGGATCCCGAGCGCGATGACGGCCATCACCCCCACCACGACGAACGAGACGATCAGCCAGGCGTGGTTGACGCTCGTCGCGCGCAGGTTGCCGAGCTGTAGGGCGACCTGAAAGCCAGCGGCCAGGGTCATCATCACCACGGTCGGCATGATGAGCACCATCTTGGGCATGAACCGCGCGACGAACTCCGCGCGCGCCGGTACCGACAGCCGCCCGATGATCGGTCCGAGGACAAGGCCGACGAAGAGGTCGATGGCCGTCCAGAGCCCGCCGCCGACGACGTGACAGAAGATGAGGGCCCAGCGCCAGTTGCCCGCGATCGCCGCGGCGGTGAAGAGCACGGCGAGCGCGACGATAGGCAGCCCGCGCACCGGGACGATCTGGATCGTGCCACGCGCCGCGAGCGGCGCCCCGGTGCGTTGCCCTTGGTCGATCACGACACCCCCTCCGCCAGGAATCGTAGGAAATCCCGGCCGCCACAGCACGAGGGCGCGCCGCGCAACGAAGAGAACGCTCAGCCTCGTCGCGCGCACAGTGGTCGGTCGGTCATCGCCACCGGGCGCGACCGGCGGTGCGGGCCAGCGGGGGGCTCGGCGGCCCCGTTGACGGCGTGCGAGAATGGGTCCATGACAGAACGCCCCACCATCGTCGTCTGCGACGGCGACCAGACTGGCCAGGAACTGCTCGACGAGGCGCTGCGGGTGATGACGCCTGAACTGCTCGGGGTCGACGTCAATCTCGAGCACTACGACCTCTCGCTCGGCAAGCGCCGCGCGACCAAGAACGACGTCGTGCGCGAGGCCGCGGCGGCCATGGTCGTGCACGGCCTCGGCCTGAAGGCCGCCACCGTCACCCCGCCCGAGATCGGCGGCGTGGGATCGCCCAACCGGCTGCTGCGCGAGGGGATCGACGGCTCGGTCATCGTACGAACGGGGCGCCGGATCCCCGGCGTCGCGCCGGTGGTGGCGACGAACCAGCCCATCATCGTGATCCGGATGGCCGTCGGGGACGCCTACGGCGCCGACGAGGGCCGCGACGGCGACGCCGGCGAGTTCGGCGAGGTCGCGTGGCGCACCGAGCGCATCGAGCGCTCCAACTGCCGCTACGTGGCCGAGTACTCCTTCCAGGCGGCCGAGCAACTCGAGGGCATCGTCTACGGCGGGCCCAAGTGGACCGTCTCGCCCACCTACGAGGGGATGCTCAAGGAGGAGATGGACGCCGCCGC
>JAJXXB010000226.1 GCA_021781315.1 Actinomycetes bacterium
GATCGTGGTGCCGTCGAGACCACTCATCGGCGAGACGGCGCTGCCGCCCTCGGCGTTGAACGTGATCGTGTCGGTCGTGTTCGTCGACCACTGGGCGTAGAGGGTGGTGCTCGCACTAAAGGTGTAGTTCTGTCCGTTGGTGTAGGCGGTGCCACCACCGCCTGAGATGGTGTTCCAGCCCGTAAAGGTGTAACCCGCACGGGTGAACGTGTTGGACGTGAGCGCAGTAGTCGTGTTGTAGGCAGCGAGCTGAGACGTCACCGAAGCCGTGGCGCCATTGGGATCGAAGGACACCATGTAATCCGTGCCCTGGATACACGTGCCATCGGCGTTGCTGTACTCCTCTTGGGTGTAGTAGTGGTGTCCGTTGATCGTCTGGTCGTAGTAGGCGCCACTCGCCCCACCCGTCGGTAAGTCGAAGATGAAGTTGCAGTTGTCACCGATCTCGTTGCCATTTGACGTCGCGAACCAACCACCACTAGTAGGATCACTCATCGCCTCACTGAGTTCGTGGCTCGTCACACTGATCTCAGAATCGGCGTCAATGTTCCCATTCGGCGTCTGGGTAACGCTGCACGTCGGCCCGCTCGAGGGCGTGACCGCGTAGGGCATTACCGCGTAGATCGAGTTCGTCGCCGCGATGGCACTGTGATAGCCACAGAAACTCCCTTGGCTACCCACCACCGAGCACTGACCGCCTCCGGCCAAATTGGCTGCCCCAAAACATGCCTCCAGCGTCGGGGGCAAGTACATGATGACGATGTGGTTAAAGTCGTTGGCCAGACCATTCGCCGTCTTCAAGGTGGCCACTTCAGACTGGATCTGCGAATCTGTGATGCACGCGGGCGCACCGGTATCGGGTGTGCACCCACTAGTCGGCAGAGCTGTCGTGTCGATGATTGGCGCTCCGGCCACGATGTTGTAGTTGATGGGTTGGCTCGACGCGTTCGTGTACTGCTGTAGTACCGAGTACACATTCGTCAGCGAGCCACTGTCGTGAGCCACGTCGGTCAAGTACTGCTCGATCAGACTCTCATATCCCGCCGTGAAGCTGGAGCTGTAGCCGGCTGGCGTCCAAAAGACCGGCGTCACCGTGACGGGGGTACCACTCGTCGTTCCCATCAGAGAGCCCGAGTTGTACACCAAGGTCGCCGCGCCCGTCGCCACGCTGAGCGGCGAACGCGCCATCGATGACGTCGAGGTCACCGATGAGAGGCAGTGGCCGGTCGAGGGCCCGATGATTCGTGGTCGCACGATGCCCCAGAAGCGGCCGATGTGCGTAGGGCCGGACACCACCGCGGCGCTGCTGGCGCACGGTGTCGAAGACGGTGTCACGGTCGGGTGCGAGGCGGACACCACCGCTCCCGCGATTCTGACGTCACCTCCCGCGACGAAGGCCACCGGGATGAGAAGTGACAGTACAAGACTCGTGACACGGCCAACTCTCACGTCGACCCTCCCCTTCAGCGGCCTCGACGCCGGTCATCGGTGCGCTGTGTCGAGATGTTACAGGCGCTCTTGTGACATCCACAGACTTACAGCCCGGGGCCGCAAGGAAGGGTCCTCACCCAGACATTCTGATCAGGCCCGCAGTCCCCACAAGTTGAGTGACGTTTCGAGTGCCGCTACACGCCAGGGGTTAAGAGGACCCGCTCGCCGCGGCGGCGCCGACCTAGGCGACGCGATGAAAGCCGAGGGGGCAGCGCGGGCTTACGCCAGTGATGTGTCGCACCAGACGTCCCCGAGCACACGAGATGCTTCGATTCGGGGAGGTGACCGTGAATATCTCAGACGGTGACGAGTTGCCCGCGATTCCCGTCGCGACGATCGAGACGCCGTAGGAGGTATCCGCGGCAAGCCCCGAGAACGTGCAACTGGGCGCTCGCACGATCTGCGTGAAACTCGAGGGTGCCCCGAAGCCGTAGAGCAGCGTGCAGCGCCACGACGTCGCGTTCGACGCCGACCAGTGGACGCCCAGACTCGACGACGTCGTACTGGCCACCAGCGACTTCGGTGCCATTGGGTAAGACGCGCTGACGCGCACGTAGTTGTTGCCCCCATCGCCGACGTAGATCAGCCCACGGGAGTCAACGGCCAGCGAGGCGAGTTGCATGCCCATGGGCGTGATCGTGGTGAGGGGGGTGACGTTCGAGCTCGACACCTGCGCTCCGCCAAAGAGGGCTAACTGCACGCTCGGGCCACTCAACTCCGAGACCAGACCCGTGTTGTCGTCGGCCACGATGACGTTGCCGTTGGGTTCGACCTTGACCCCCACCGGGCGACTAAGGCCCACCGATCCGGCCACCAGCGACACGGGTACGGCGGCGCCACCACCGGCGAGCGCGTTTGCAACTTGCGCCGCCGACACGCCGTCAAGTGAGGACGCGTTCGTAAAGAGCAGGTTGCCCGTGCTGTCAAAGGTCACGTCGGTCGAAGACGAGTCGGTACTTCTGGCAATCACTTGGTAGCCATTGGCACCCGGACCCAGGGGAAAGGATCCGCCACGGAGCGTGGCCGCCGAGACGCCGAGGATCTCCGAGACACCACCCGGGCACATGCTGACCGCGAGATCGCCACTCGTGTTAAAGGCGAGTCCCCCGGCGCCGTAACACCCGGTATTGAGAACTTCGACGAGACCACTGCCGGGACTCGCCATCACGCCCGACGCCAGTTGGGCGGCGCTTTCGACGTAGACGCAGTTGCAGCCGCCCTGGACGCTCATGTATAGGTTGCCCTGAGCGTCAAAGGCGAGTCCCTTGGGATTGCCAGGAGTCGTGGCCACCGTCGAAATGGTGCCGTCGGCGGCACGTTCGATGACGGCCTGGTTCGCGTAGGACGCCGCGTAGAGGTTTCCTCCATTAACCGCCATACCCTCGGACCAGCCGAGTGCCGAACTCGAAAAGAGCGTCGTGAACGTAGTGCTGGCGCCCGCGTCGAGCGTCAGTCCACCGGTCAGCACCAGGACGAACGCCAGCGGGACCCCCAGAACAGCGCGCCAGAATTTTGCCATTTTCCCAATCTAGGCTCGCGCCACATTCGCCCCCGCGTTTCGGGCGGGGGATCTGAGAATTCACTCATGGCGCCAGCTGTCGAGAGACGCCTCGTGAGCTGGCGTCAGTGCTCTACGTTGGATCGAAACATGGCGTCGTGAACCTCGACAAAGGCCCGACGGCACCCGTCGATCGACGTGTCCGCCCCGAGCAGGACGCTGAGGAGAATCCGCGCCTTGCGCGCGTCGAGGGCGCCCGCGCCAAAGAGCCCGCGCGCCAGCAGGTCTATCTCCGAGCCCGCGAAGCGATAGGTACTGGTGAGGGTCTCACCGGCCCCCGTGCGCGAGGCGAGAACGACGGGTATCTCTCGAGCGAGCTTCTCAAGGCGCTCAAGCGCGCGGGAGGGGACGTGGCCACCGCCGAGGGCCTCGACGACGACGCCGCGATAGCCCGCGGCGCGCACGTGATCGAGCAGCGCCAGGGAGTCACCCAGCGACGCGCTGATCAGGGCGACCGGCGCGGGCCGCTCGAGCGAGACGTTCAGATCGGGCCAACGAGGCAGTGAGAAGCCCAGCCGCACGTGCCCCTCGCTCACCCATCCGAGCGGACCCAGCGACGTCGAGCGAAACGTAGCGGTACTCGTTGCGTGCGTCTTGCGCACGTAGCGCGCGGCGTGAATCTCACCGTTGAAGACCACGAGCGCGCCCAGGCCGCGCGCCGCCGGAAAGGCGGCCACGCGAAGGGCGTCGAGGAGATTTGCCGGGCCGTCGGCTCCGGCGTCGCTGGCGTGACGCATGGCCCCCGTCACCACGACGGGCTCATCGCGGCGAACGAGCAGGTCGAGGGCGAAGGCGACCTCCTCGAGAGTGTCGGTGCCCTGGGTGACGACGACGCCCTGGGCGCCCTCGTCCAGGCGAGCGTGAATCTCTCCGACGAGAGAAGTGACGTCGGAGAGGGAGAGATCACTCGAGGGGACGAGACGAAATGCGCGAGCGTCGATCGACGCGATCTCTTCCACCGCACCCACGCCAGACAGCAGGTCGGTCGCGTCGAGACGCGGCGTCACGCCACTCACGCCGGGCGTCGCGGAGGAGGCAATGGTGCCACCCAGGGAGATCACGGCCACTCGAGGTGTCGAACGGGTCACGGAGTCCTTTGGTCGGGTCACGTCCACCCTAGGAGTGCTGCCCTCGGCGACGTGTGCGAACATGGCGTCGTGAACGAAACTACCTTGCGCGTCGGAACGTTCACGCCGTCGGTCGTCATGGAGTTGGCCCGTCGACGCGGCGACTTCTCGCGCGCGGGCCTCAACGTCGACGAGCTGTCGGTCGTCTCGTCCCCCGCGCAGTTTCGCTCGCTCTCTCACGGCGAACTGGACGTGGCCGTGACGAGTCCCGACAACGTCTTGGCCTACCAGTTCTTGTCGAACAACCCGCTGGGACAACGCCTCTCACTTCGCGTCCTCAACGCGCTCGATCGCGGCACCGGACTCTCGCTCTGGCTCGCTCCGGGCGTCGAGTCGGTCGAGGCCGTGCGTGGAGCCACGCTGGGTGTCGATGTGGCGACATCGGGATTCGCCTTCGTGGCCTACGACCTGTTGGAGCGTCACGGAGTATCGCGCGATGCGTACGCGGTGAGCGCTCTGGGATCAACGCCGCTACGAGCGCGCGCTCTCATCAAGGGCGACTGCACCGCGACCGTTCTCAACGCGGGCAACGAGCTGCGCGCGGCCAGCGCGGGCTGTCACCTCGTCGCGCGGGTGGAAGAGCTCGGCCCCTACCTCGGCACGGTGATCGCCACGATGGCCGATCTGGGCGCCGAGTGGCGCGCGGCGAGCGAGCGCTTCGCCTCCGTGATGCGCCACGTCGCCCACGACGTCGTCACCGGCGTCCTCGACGTCGAGACAATCGCCGCCGCCCAGTCCGTTCTCGGCATCACCGCTCTCGAGGCCGGCCAGCACCTCGCCGTGTTAAAGGACCCCGTTACCGGACTCGTCCCCGACGGGATCGTCGACTCGGCCTCGATCGCCACGCTGGTGTCGTTGCGACGAAAGTACCTTGATACTCCCGAGCTCGATACCGTGCTTGATTCACTCGGCGACGTCGTGCGCACCGAGGCTCTCGCGTAGGAGCGAGTGAAACTTTTTAACTCGGGGTCCCTCCACCCCCTACATCGCACGGTTGTCGACGTCAGCGCGCGAGAGAACACCCATAACGACCCGCCGCGCGCCACCTCGCTCACTAAGGTGGCCTGCACGTGACGAGAAGGATGTTGGCCGTGGCCCGAACCTCGCAATCCAGTTCCCCACTGACCAGCGCCCTCCTCGAGGCCCGCCCGCGCTGGGGCGCCTTCATCAACGGCGCGTTCGTGGCCGACGAGCGTGCCGCCACCTTCGAGGTCCTCGAGGCCGCGAACGCCCGGCCCCTCGCCGTGGTCGAGGTGGCCGACGAGGTCACGGTGGCGGCGGCGGTGGTCGACGCGCGCCGCGCCTACGACGAGGTGTGGCGCTACCTCGCACCCAAGGAGAAGGGCGCCCTCATGCGTCGCGTCGCCGCGCACATTCGCGAGCACGCCGACGAACTCGCCGAACTGTGCGCGCGCGAAGTCGGCAAGCCCCAGCGCGACGCCCTGCGCGTGGACGTGACCTCGAGTCACACCAGCTTTGACTACTACGCGGGACTCACCGAGTTCATCCACGGGCAGATCCTTGACCAGGGTCCGGTCGAAGCGCGAGTGACCTACGAGCCCTACGGCGTGGTGGCGGCGATCCTGCCCTTTAACTGGCCGCCCATCCACTTCTCCAAGAAGTGCGCGCCCGCCCTCGCCGTGGGCAACACCGTCGTCATCAAGCCCGGCGAACAGGCGCCCCTCACCGTCCTTCGCCTCGTCGAACTCGCCAACGAGGTCCTGCCCCCCGGGGTGATCAACGCGGTGAGCGGTATGCCGGCCGGCGCCGCGCTCGCCTCGCACCCGCGCGTGGAGCGGATCTCCTTCACCGGCGCGACCGCCACCGGACGCAAGGTCATGGAGAGTGCGGCGAAGAACCTCACCTTCACCACCCTCGAGCTCGGGGGTAAGAACGCCCTCATCGTGCTCGATGACGCCGACCTCGACAACGCTGTCGCGATCGCCGTTGAGGGCATGTTCTACAACCAGGGCGAGGCCTGCACGTCCACCTCGCGAGTGCTCGTGCACGACTCGCTCTACGACGCCTTCGTCACGCGCTTCGTGGCGGCGACGAGGGAGTTGCGCGTGGGAGATCCGCTCCTCGCCACGACGGACATTGGCCCCCTCGTCGACGCGCGCCAGCGCGACCGCGTCTTGGACTACGCGCGCGTCGCCCTCGAGGAGGGCGCGACGCTGCTGTACCGCGGTGAGGTGCCCACTGAGGAGCACCTCGCGTCGGGCTTCTACGTGGCCCCGGTCATCTACGGCGACGTGACCGCGACGATGACGATCGCCCGCGAGGAGATCTTCGGGCCGATCTGTGCACTGATGAGATTTTCCAGCGACGACGAGGCTGTCGCGATTGCCAATGACACCGACTACGGACTGACCGCCGCCATCATGACCGCTGACGAGACGCGGGCCGCGCGCCTCGCAACGCGCCTCGAGGTGGGCATGGTCTTCGTGAACAACTACACCCGGCGCAACTTCGTGGGCTCGCCCTTTGGCGGCGTCAAGGGCAGCGGGTACGGACGCGAGTACGGCGAGGACACGCTGCACGAATTCGTTCGCGCGAAGAACGTGCGCTTCCCCTCGGGCCGCGGCGTCATCGCCGGTTGGCCGCCGCGCGCCTAGAGAGGGCTCCGGGGCGTCGGTACACTGCGAACGTGGCGCCACGCGGGGACTCTCGACGGCGGTCCCTCGCCCTCGCGGGACTCGTCGGCTTCGGCGTGGGCTTTGGCTTTGTCGAGGCGGCGGTCGTCTACTACCTGCGCACCGTGCTTGGTTCGCCGCACACCTACGCCCTCGGCCACTACCGGGTCCTCGTCAACTTCGGCTTCATCACTTTCATCTCGGCGCTGCACTCGTTCTTGCCCCACGACCTCGCGCGCGTGGAGGTGGTGCGCGAGGCCGCGACGATTCTCATGCTGGCCGGCGTCGCGCTGGCCGCCGGACGTAGCCCGAGAGAGCGCTGGGGGGCCTTTCTCATCGGCTTTAGCTGTTGGGACCTCTCCTACTACCTGTTCTTGCGACTCATCAGCGGCTGGCCGACGAGCCTCTTCACCCGCGACGTCTTCTTTCTCATTCCGGTGCCTTGGATCGGACCGGTCCTCACGCCGCTCGTGATATTCAGCGCCGCGCTGGTCGTGGGGATCCGCCTCTTCCAGCGCGGCTAGGTCGGGCCATTGACCGGCGCGTCTCGCGCCCCTAGGGTCACTCCATGGAGGTCGTGCGTCGCGCCTGGGCCGAGGATTTCCTCGTCGACACACTCCAGTACCGCGCGCGCCAGCCCCTGCGCACGAACGTCCTGGGCTCGGTCGCCGTCACCGTCGCCTCGGGGCAGCGCACCTATCGCGAGACGTGGTTCTGGCTCGTGCTCGAGGGTCGAGACGTCATCGGGGCCGCTCTTCGCACCGCGCCCTTCGCCTTGCACCTGGGCCCCATGAGCGACGACGCCGCGGCCGCGCTGGCTCGGGTGGTGGCCGAGCACGACGACGGCTTTCCGTCTCTCACCGGTACGTCGGGCGCCGTCGAGGCCTTCCTCGAGTCCTACCGCCGACACGGCTCGCCCGGCTCGGCGCGACGCGACCACCCGGGTCGCCGCGAACACCTCTACGCGCTCGACGAGTTGCGCGCGCCCGCCGTGGCGGGCTCGTGGCGCCTCGCCACCATTGACGATCACGCGCTCGCGCGCCGCTGGTTCCTCGCCTTCCTCGAGTTCATCGACGGCCCTCTCACGGGGGCCGCGCGCTACGACGACGACGCGTTGCGCGTGCGCTTGCGCGCGGGCGCGCTCTCACTGTGGAGCGTCGACGGTGAGGCGGTCTCCATGGCCGGCCACGCCGCCCCCGTCCACACGCCGGCGGGACAGGTCGTGCGGATCGGACCCGTCTTCACCCCCGAGGTCCACCGCGGGCACGGCTACGCCAGCGCGGTCACGGCCGCCCTCTCCTCTCACCTTTTGGACCAGGGCGCGACGGTCATGCTGCACGCCGACGCCGACAACCCCACCAGCAACGCGATCTACCAACGCCTGGGCTTCGTGCGCCACGACAGCCTCACCACACTCACCCTCGACACCCCTACTTGAACCCGACGGCGATTGGGGCCATGATGGGTCCGAGGGGGGTCGGCACCCGTGTGGTGCGAAGGGAGTGCTATGCCCAACCTGGCGGCGCTGGCGAATCTGCCAGAAAACTACCCGCGCGCCCTCGATCGCGAGGTCAGCCTCGCGAGCGGCGAACTCGTGCACCTGCGACCGATCTATCCCGGTGACGCGCAGCGCCTCATCGCCTTTCACGACCGCTTGTCCTCGGACTCGGTCTACCGTCGGTACTTCTCCTTTCACCCCGAGCTCTCCGACGACGAGGTCGCCTGGCTCACCACCGTCGACTACGACGACCGTCTCGCCCTGATCGTCGAAGACCACGAGAAACTCTTGGCGGTGGGTCGCTACGACCGCATCCCCGGCACCGACGAGGCCGAGGTGGCCTTCCTTGTCGCCGACGACTACCAGCACCGGGGTCTGGGCATGCTGCTCTTGCACCACCTGGCCACCGCCGCACGACACCAGGGCATCACCACCTTCACCGCCGAGACCCAGGCGAGCAACCGCGACATGATGGGCGTCTTCGAGGGCTCGGGATTCGACGTCTCGGCGTCACTCGACGCGGAGATCATCAGCGTGCGCTTTCGCATCGCCCCCTACGACGCGTCGAGCTGATGCTGGTTCTCGGAGGACCCGGCGCCCACGAGGGCCACGAGGAGGAGGGTCACCCTGAACGTCCCGAACGCGTCACGGCCGTGTTGGCGGGCATCGCCGATCTCGACCTCGGCAGCGATCTCGTGCACGCGAGGCAGCGCGAGGTGACTCGTGAGGAGTTACTGCGCGTGCACGACGGCGCCTACCTCGAAGAGCTCGGGGCGTTTTGTTACGGCGGGGGTGGCGACATCGACGAAGACACGTACGCGACCTACGACTCCTACGCCATCGCGCGCTTCACCGCCGGCGCGGGACTCGAGGTCACGGACGAACTGCGTCGGCGCGACGAGGGCGTGGGTTTCGTCCTCACGCGCCCACCGGGTCACCACGCGCTCGCCGGGCGGGCGATGGGATTTTGCCTGCTCAACAACATCGCGGTCGCGGCGGCGGACTTGGCGACGGCCGGCGAGCGCGTCCTGATTGTCGACTACGACGTCCACCACGGCAACGGCACGCAGTCGATCTTCTGGAACGACCCGCGCGTGCTCTACGTCTCAACCCACCAGGCGCCCCTCTTTCCCGGCAGCGGCGTGTCTAGCGAGGTGGGCGGACCCGACGCGATCGGCACGACGCTGAACCTGCCCCTGCCCGCGGGCGCGACGGGCGACATCGTGCGCCACGCCCTCGAGGACATTGCCGCGCCGGTGATCGAGGAGTTCGCGCCCACGTGGGTCCTCGTCTCGGCGGGCTTTGACGCGCACCGCAGTGATCCCCTGGCCGACCTCGCCCTAACGAGTGGCGACTTCGCCGCCCTCTCGCGCTTCGTCGGCGCCGCCGCGCCGCGACCCGGTCGCCTCGCCTTCTTCCTCGAGGGTGGCTACAACCTCCAAGCCCTGCGAGCCTCGGCCGGCGCCACGCTCGCCACCTCCCTCGGAGCCAACCTCGAAGTCGAGGCGCCGTCCTCGGGCGGACCCGGGCGCGAGCACCTCGCGCGCGTGGTGGCCGAACGCCACGCCGCCCTCGAGCTCGCCCGTCGTGAGAGTGGCGCGTCATGACGACGATGGCCGTGGGATACGACTACTCGGCGGGCTCGCGCGCGGCCGCCCTGTGGGCCGCGCGTCACGTTCGCGAGGGTGACGACATTGTGCTGGTGCACGCGGTGGGACTAAGAGAGCACGACCGCCACGCCGATCCTCTCGCCGACCTGGTGGCCGAGGCCGAGGCCCTCGCCGACGCGGCGGGACTCGCGCGGGGCCGCGTGCGCGCGCTGGTCGATGACGGCGACGCCTGCTCGGTGATGCTGCGCTGCGCCGAGGCGCCGACCTACGCGTCGCTCCTCGTGATGGGCACGCGCGGGCACAGTGCGCACGCCGGATTGCTGCTGGGCTCGGTCAGTCTCGAGGTGGCCGAGAACTCGCCCGTCCCCGTCGTCGTGGTGCCCACTGCGCGCGTCAGCTAGCTGTCCGCCCTCACCGTGGGCCAAAAGTCACGGGCGACGACGTGGGCGGTGGCCGCGAGGGGCACGGCGAGCAAGACCCCGACGAAGCCGCCGAATATGCCGCCAATCCAGTTGCCCACCTCGGCGCCCACCAGCACCGCGAGGAACACCGCCAGGGCGTTGAGCTTCACGCTCTTGGCCATGATGACCGGGTTCAGGACGTGGTTCTCGAGCTGGGTGTAGACGAGGAAGACGACGAGCGTGATGACCCCCGCGCTCACCGAGTGGCCGAAGGCAAAGAGCACCGTCGGAATCCCCGCGAGCGCGCCGCCGATCGTCGGCAGGAAGTCCACCAGCGCCACCCACAGCGCGAAGAGCAGGGCGAAGGGCACGCCCAGCAGGGCCAGGGTCACGAACACGACGACCCCGGCGATGACCGACGTCGCGAGGTTACCCACCATGTAGCCCGTCGCCGAGCGGCGCACCTGCGCGCTGAGTCGCGCGAGGCGCGCGGCGCGCGCGGGGGGCAGGGACTCGAGCAGGACGGTGCGCAGCTTGGGCGCCTCCATCAGCAAGAGCACCACGAACGTGAAGACCATCAAGAGCGCCACCAGCATCGACGCGGCCCCCTTGCCGAGGGCCAACGCGGGCTTGGAGAGCCCCTGGGCGAGGGAGACCAGCTTGGTCGAGTTCTTCGTCACCCACTCGTCGACGTGGTACTGGCGCAGGAGGTGGCCAATCCAGCCCCGGCCGCTCTGGGCCTGGCGGACGTAGCTGGGCAGCGTGTTGGCGAGGTGGGTGAGGCTGCGCACGAGCGGGTAGCCAAAGGCGAAGGCGAGCCCCGCGAAGAGCACGAGCGAGACCAGGCCCACCACGGCGACGGCCGCACCGCGGCGCTTGAGCCAGTAGCGCTGGACGAACAGGACGAGCGGGTTGAGCAGCAGCGCGACGAAGCCGCCCACCAGCATCAAGAGCAGCAGGTCGCGTAGCCGGTAGACGACGAGGCCCCCGAGGTACGTCGCCACCACGATGGCCACGGTGGCGATGATGGTGCGCACCGGCACGTCGTGACGATCGGCCGACGCCATCAGGCGCGACCTGCGCGGGGGCGGCTGAGACTCGTCGGGCGAAGTGGACACGGCTCTCCTTGAGAGTCACGCTAGTCGCGCGAGTGAACCCGCTCGGGCCTCAGGCGGGCCGGCGCGCGTACATGAGAATGCGCTTGAAGGTAAAGAGGTAGGGCGCCTGCTCGCCCACGCGCGCGAGCAGGCGCTCTCGGTAAATCGCGAGGAACCCCTCGTACTCCTCGCGCGAGAGCCGTTCGCGGAATCGCGAGAACGCCGTGCCCTTCAACCACTCCACCAGCGCCTCGCTCGAAGCCAGCTCGTGTACGTAGACACGCAGACTCACCCTCACCGACGTGCCCAGTCCCGCGAGGACCTGCGCGTAGGTCTCGGGGGCGAGGACGTGGCGCGCGACGTGGTCGAAGGGCTCTCCCAAGAACTCCTCGGCCAGCTCGCCCAGCACCACGTGGCTCGGGTGATCTCCGTTCGCCGGCACCTGGACCGCGAGCTGGCCCCCCGGGGCGAGCGAGTCCATCCAGTGCGCGAGCACGCCCTCGTGACCCCCCACCCACTGCAGTGACGCGTTGGCGAAGACAACGTCGACGCTGTGGGGGTGGTGCCACGTGGCGAGGTCGCCGATCTCAAAGCGCGTCACGTCATCGGCGTACGCGCGTGCGGCGTCGAGCATCGCGGGTGACGCGTCGACGCCGAGTATTGAGCGCGCTCCCACGTGGCGCCCGAGCAACTGCGTGAGCCGCCCGTCACCGCAGCCCAGGTCCACCACGGAGGGCGAGCGCACGCCATCGATCAGGTCAGCCAACTCCCAGAAGGGAATCTCGCGTTCGCGCGCGAACCGGTTGTACTGCTCAGGGTCCCAGGCGTCGCTCACCTCGACCAGCCTAGAAGCGCGCTCGAGCTAGCCCGTTGACACCGGCTCGCGCACCGTGCGCGAGAACCGGTGTCAACGGGGACCACGAGGTCAGCTCTCGGTCGTCGACTGATTGTCGACGTTGCCCGCCGGGTCCTGGTGCCCGCCCGGACCGTCCGCCGGCGTCGACGACTCCGCCTCGAGGCTCGTCGCGTCGCTCGACGTGGTCGAGTCGACCGCCGTCTGATCGCCCACCTGGACCTGAGCGCCCTGGTCTGTGCCCGTGGCGTCGGACACCGCCGCCACCGTGGTCGGCGCGCTCGTCGTGCCCGCGGACGCGACGGACGCCACCATGCCCACCGTCGCACCACCCAGGGCCAGCGTGCTCGCCGCCAGGACCGCTACTCGCTTCTTCATGCTTGTCATGTCCACTCACTTTCTCGTGTCGTCAACGTTCGTGCCGGCACTGACTTCAGCATGGTGGTGAGGGCCTGAGAAACCCGTGAGAGACCAGGAGATCGCGTTCATCGACACTCCTACACTGACTGTCATGCACGACCTTTCGGTCACGGACTCCCTGGTCGCTCGAAGCCTCGGGACACGGACCAGCGAGTGAGACTTCTCCTCGTAGAAGACGAGGTGCGACTCGCTCAGAGCCTGCAACGGGGGCTCAGCGCCGACGGATTCAGCGTCGACGTGTCGCACAATGGCGTCGAGGGACTCTGGCTCGCCAAGAACGGTTCCTACGACGTGATTGTCCTGGACCTGATGCTGCCCGACAAGAGCGGTTTTCAGGTGTGCGCCGATCTGCGCGCCGCCGCGGTGTGGACGCCCGTCCTGATCCTGACCGCCAAGACCGGCGAGTACGACGAGATCGAGTCCCTGGACACGGGTGCGGACGACTTTTTGACCAAGCCCTTCTCCTACGACGTACTCCTCGCTCGACTTCGCTCACTCCTGCGGCGCGGCACTCGCGAACGCCCCGTGACCTTGCGCGTGGGCACTCTCGTCCTCGATCCCGCGTCGCGCACGTGCGCGCGAGGTGACGTACGCATTCGTCTCACACCGCGCGAATTCGGGCTCCTGGAGTACCTCTTGCGCTACCACGACCAGGTGCTGACGAAGAGTCAGATCCTCGATCACGTGTGGGGCAGCGAGTACGAGGGCTCGTCCAACGTCGTCGAGGTCTACGTCGGCTACCTGCGGCGAAAGATCGACAAGCCCTTCGCGACGCAAACGATCCTCACCGTGCCCGGCGTCGGGTATCGAGTCGTGAGTACCCCGTGACCGCGCGCGCGACGCGTCACCCGTGGGGCTCGATCCGCGTGCGCACGGTGACGGCCTCGGTCATCGTCAGCGCGGCGTTCTACGTCCTCGCGGGCGGCGCCCTCTTGTGGCAGCTCCAGTCGTCTCTCCTCGGGTCGCTCGACTCCTCACTCGGGGGGCTGACCCAGACGCTCGCGGCGTCGCTGCAGGCCGGACGTACGCCGGGTGCGCTACCGGCCCCGCTGAGCGAGGCGTCGTTCTACCAAGTGGTCGATGCCTCGGGACGAGTGCTCTTCTCGAGTGCCAGCGTCGAGGGGCAAGACCCCGTGTCGAGGTTCTCGCCGGCCGGAGCGACCACGCAGTTCTGGACACTGCCGACCTCGCCCCTCGGCGCGGGCGACCGCCTACGAGTTGGTGCGCGCCAGGTCACGCTGCGCGACACGCTCGCCACTCTCTACGTGGGTGAGACTCTCGGTCCCGCCGATCAGTCGATGCGCGACGTGCGCGACGTTCTCCTCGTCTCGAGTCCACTCCTGTTGCTCGGCGTCGCCCTTCTCACCTGGTTCCTCGTTGGTCGCTCGCTGGCTCCC
>JAJXXB010000105.1 GCA_021781315.1 Actinomycetes bacterium
GCGAGAGCGCGAGCGCGCGAGCGCGGCCACCGCGACGTCGCGCGTCGCCGGGTCGAGCAGGCTGTATCCCGAGACGTGCAGGTGCGAGCAGTCCGCGAGGGCCGCCTCGACGAAGTCGGCCGACAGCAGCGAGTTCGCCCCGCGATCGGTGTACATCGATCGCTGACCCTCCCCATCGACCAGGGCGACGACGACGCCGGTCGCGGCGTCGACCTCCTCGAGGCGCGCCGTGACGGCGCCGGCGACGAGGTGCTCGCGCCAGAGCGCGCCGGCCGTGTCGCGGCCCACCGCGCCGAGGTAGGTGACGTCGTGTCCGGTGCGCGCGAGCGCGAGCGCGAGGTTCGCGCCCGATCCGCCGCGTCCGACGCGCACGCGGCTCGCCGTGTCACTGGTCGCCGAGCGCGGGCCGACCGGCACGACGACGACGTCGAGCATCACGTCGCCGAGCACGGCGACGTTCACGCGAGGGCCAGTCGGACCGCGACCTCTCCGGCGAGACTGGCGTTGGCGACCACCAGGTCGCGGTTGGCCGCCACGCTGGCGCCGGCGCTGTAGCGCGCGAACTCGGCCAGCAGGACCGGCGTCACGTCCTTGCCGCGCGCGCCGATCTCCTCGGCGTGGGCGAAGGCGGCGGCCAGCGCCGCCTCGTGCAGGTCCGCGTCGAGCTCGGACGCCGGCGAGATCGGATTGGCCAGCAGCATCGCCGTGGCGGCGACGGCGCGGTGTGCGGCGAAGGCCCGCGCGGCCTCTTCGGGCGTCGCGACGCTCCAGTCGACGCCAAAGCCCGAGTCCGCGAGGTAGAAGCCGGGAAAGCGCGTGGTGCGATACCCCGCCACGGCCACGCCGAGGGAGTCGAGGCGTTCGAGCGTGGCGCCGATGTCGAGGATCGACTTGACCCCCGAGGCCACCACCAGGGCCGACGTGCGCGAGAGCGCGGTCAGGTCGGCCGACTCGTCGTAGGTCACGCTCGCCCCGCGATGCACCCCACCGAGTCCTCCCGTCGCCATCACCGCGACGCCCGCGGCGCTCGCGCCGGCGAGCGTGCCGGCCACCGTCGTGGCGCCGTCGAGGCCGCGCGCGAGCGCCAGACCCAGGTCGCGTGAGGAGAGCTTCGCGACGTGGCGCGTGGGATCGGCGAGGTCGGCGAGCTCGGCGAGGGTGAGACCCACCACCACGCGACCGCCGAGCACGCCCACGGTCGCGGGAACGGCGCCGGCGTCGCGCACGGCGTCCTCGCAGTCGCGCGCGACCTCGAGGTTCGTCGGGGCCGGCAGGCCGTGCACCACGATGGTGCTCTCGAGGGCGACGACGGCGCGCGACTCGGCGAGGGCCGTCGCCACCTCCTCGCGCACGTCAAGGAACGGCGATCGAAAAGTCTCCACGATGGGCGAAGTGTACTGTGAAGACGTGAACGGGCCGGCCGACATCGCGTGGGACGAGCTTCGCGCGAGGGCCCGCGACGCCACCCGGCGCTCCTACGCCCCCTACTCACACGTCACGGTGGGCGCGGCGGCTCTGACCAGCGACGGCCGCGTCATCGAGGGCTCCAACGTCGAGAACGCGAGCTTCGGACTCACCCTGTGCGCGGAATGCTCGCTGGTGAGCGACCTCGCGCGCCACGGCGGCGGACGGATCGTCGCGGTGGCCGTCGTCGCCGGCGACGGCCAGCCCCTGGCACCGTGCGGGCGCTGTCGCCAGTTGCTCTACGAGTTCGGCGGAAGCGCCATGCTGGTCGACGCGGGCGCCGACGCGGCGCCCACGCCGCTCGGCGACCTCCTGCCCGGCGCGTTCGGTCCCGGGGATCTCGACCAGCGGCGCAGCGAGTGACGTTCTCGGCCCCCGAGCTGATCGCCGCCAAGCGCGACGGCGCCACGCTGGATCCGGCCTCGATCACCTGGCTGCTCGAGGCGTACGCGCGCCGCGAGGTGGCCGACGAGCAGATGTCGGCGATGCTGATGGCGATCTTCTTCCGTGGACTCGACGCGAGCGAACTGCGCACCTGGACCACCGCGATGATCGACTCGGGCGAGCGCCTCGACCTCTCAGGCCTCTCGCGTCCCACGGTCGACAAGCACTCGACCGGCGGCGTGGGCGACAAGATCTCGCTCATCCTTGTGCCGCTCGTGGCGGCCTGCGGCGCGGCGGTCCCCCAGCTCTCGGGACGAGGACTCGGACACACCGGCGGTACCCTCGACAAGCTCGAGTCCATTCCCGGCTGGCGGGCGAATCTCACCAACGAGGAAATCCTCGACCAACTCGAGCGGGTCGGCGCCGTCGTGTGCGCGGCCGGCGAGGGTCTCGCCCCCATCGACAAGCGCCTCTACGCGCTGCGCGACGTGACCGGCACCGTCGAGTCGATCCCCCTGATCTCCTCGTCCATCATGTCCAAGAAGGTCGCCGAGGGCACGGCGTCGCTCGTGCTCGACGTGAAGGTCGGTCGCGGGGCGTTCATCAAGGACGAAACCCAGTCGCGGCTGCTCGCCGAGACGATGGTCGCCATCGGGCGGGGCCAAGGCGTGAGGACGGTCGCCCAGCTGTCGAACATGAACGCCCCCCTGGGACGGTGCGTGGGCAACGCCCTCGAGGTCCGCGAGACCCTCGACGTGCTCCACGGGGCCGGACCGGGTGACGTGCGCGAACTCACGCTGGCCCTCGCGCGGATCATGGTCGAGCTCGCCGGGCTCGACGTCGACCCGGCGACCAAGCTCGACGACGGTTCGGCGCTCGCCACCTACCGCGACATGATCCGCGCCCAGGGCGGCGACCCCGACGCGGAACTGGCGGTCGCGACGCAGCGCGAGACCGTCACCGCGGCGCGCGAGGGCGTCGTCGCGAGCATCGACGCGCTGAAGGTGGGCATCACCGCCTGGCGCCTCGGGGCGGGGCGGGCTCGCAAGGAGGACCCGGTCAGCGCCGCCGCCGGCGTCGAGGTCCTCGTGCGCGAGGGCGAGCACGTCCGCGCCGGCCAGCCGCTCTTCGAGCTGCACGCCGACGACGCCGCGCACCTCGCGAACGCGCGTCCCGTGATCGACGGGGCTCTCACCATCGGTGACGAGCCGGTCACGGCGACGCCGCTGCTGCTCGCTCGCGTCGATTGAGGCCCCACTGGCTAGCCTTGAGCCATGTCAGAGGCCCTCACGCGTGACCTGATCCAACGGGCTCCCAAGGTCCTCCTGCACGACCACCTCGACGGCGGGCTGCGCGCCGCGACGGTGCTGGAGTTGGCTCGCGAGAGCGGCTATCGGGGTCTGCCCACCGACGACGCCGACGAGCTCGCCGCCTGGTTCGTCGCCGACGAGCCCGGCGGGGACCTGGTGCGCTACCTCGAGGGCTTCCGCCACACCGTGGCCCTGATGCAGAGCGCCGACAACCTCACCCGGGTCGCCTCCGAATGCGCGCTCGACCTGGCGCGCGACGGCATCGTCTACGCCGAGGTCCGCTTCGCGCCCGAGCTGCACACCC
>JAJXXB010000120.1 GCA_021781315.1 Actinomycetes bacterium
ACGTCGACGAGTGGCCCGAGGGCGTCACCGCGGGGGCCGCACCCGACGGGACCGCCAGCCCGCCGCCCGAGGAGATCGCCTACAAGGTGATGAGCATCGAGTCGGTGCTCTTCGATCTGGGCGACGCCTCTCCCCAAGTCCACTTGATGGAGGCGGACCTGCCGTACCGGTACCTGTCGATTCCCATCGCGCTCGCCGAGGCGCAGGCGTTGCACGCCGCGATGAACGGCCTCGTGGGGCGTCGACCCGGCACGCACGAACTGGTGGCCGAGATGCTGACCCGCCTGCGGGCCGACGTCGTCTCGGCGCGGATCGTGCGATTCGACGCGGGAGTCTTCTACGCCGAGCTCGACGTCATGACGTCGCGCGGGCGCGAGGTCTTTGACTGTCGCACGAGCGACGCTCTGATCATTGCCCAACGTCAGCGCGTTCCCGCCCCGGTGCTGTGCAACGAGGAGATACTTCTCTCCGAGTAGTGCGGAATTCGCCGCGGTGTCACGCGCTACGGTTTTGTGTAGTTGAACCCGGGCCTGGAGGGGACAAGGGGAGAACCGATGTCGAACGGCCCGAAGGGCGAGTCGGAGAGCGACCGCCGCTGGCCGTTGCGGGTGGGTCTCGCGCTCGCCCTGGTGGCGCTCGTCGTGTCCGGACTGTTGCTGTCGCGGCCCGGCGCTCGCGTGCTGCCGACGACGACTGCGACGCCGACCACGTCGGTGACGACGACCAGTCCCGCCGCGACCACGACGACGACCGTTCTCGCACCCGGGTTGGAGCCGGGTTCGACGATGGGCCCGCTGGCGTCCTTTCCCGCCCTGCGTCACTGTGGCTTTCACGAGACGAACCCGCCATCGCCCGCACCGGCGACGAGCGTGGCCCATCCTTCGAGCGCGACGTCGAGCACCACTCTCGGGCCTGTTCGCACTCTGCCCCTCGGGCACTGTCGCATCCTGGAGATCGGCGATTCCATCGGCAGTGAGTTGGGATGGGGACTGGGACGAGAGATCTTCACGGCGCCGGGCATCGAATTGATCCAACGCGACAAGTCCTCGACGGGTCTCGCGGCGACCTGGTTCTACAACTGGCCCGCGCACCTGCGAGGACTGCTGCACACGTACCGGCCCAACCTGGTGATCGTCTGTCTGGGCGCCAATGACCAACAGGCGATGTCGCGGCGGGGGTCCGCCATGAATTTTGCAACGTCCCCCTGGCGAGCCGCCTATCGCGGCAACATCGACCAGATTCTCGGCCTCGCTCGACACGCGGGGGCGTACGTCCTCTGGGTGGGATTGCCCGTGATGCGCCCGAGCCAGTACAACCGGGGCGTCACGTTGCTCAACTCGCTCTACGCCGAGCGAGTGTCACGATCGCCGGGGGCGATCTTCGTTGCCACGTCGCGACTGTTGGCGACGCCATCGGGCGAGTTTCGCCAAACGGCCCACGTGGGATCGCGCGTGGAGATCCTTCGCGCGAGCGACGGCATCCACTTCACGGTCATCGGCGAGGACATTTTCGCGACTTACGTGGCCAAGGCGCTGTCGGCCACCCTGCACGTGAACCTCCCCCTGAGTGCCCCCATGGGAATCAACGGCTGATCCTGGTCAGTGGGCGAGGTGGCCCACCAGCAGCGTCGCGTTCCACGACAGCGCCACGCACACGCCGAGGAGCAAGAAGGTGGCCACGCGGTCGCGACTCAGTCGTCGAGAGTGTCGGATCGGGTTCTCGAGCAGGTGATAGGAGAGGATCGCGCAGACGACCGCTCCGCCCACTTCGAGGGTCCGTGCGAGAGGCGAGGTCGGTGGCGAGGCCCACAGCAGGGGCAGCATCAGCCACGCGTAGTGGTAGAGGTAGAGCGAGTAGGAGATGTCGCCCACGTAGCGCAGCGGTCGCCACGCCAGCCAGGTCGACGGTCCGCCCCGGGCCGGGGCGACACCGGTGACGAGCAAGGTGGCGGCCGCCGCGCACGGGATCCAGGCGAGCACACCGGGATAGGCGCTCACTGAATTGAGGTGGGTCACGCCGTAGCCGAGGAGTCCGAGGGCGAGCACCGCGAGAAGAGCGTTGAGGCGCGGCGCGCGGCGCAAGCGGGCCGTCGGGATCAGAGTGGCGAGACCGCCCAGTCCGAGCTCCCAGAAGCGGGTGAAGGGTGAGTAGTAGGCGTCGACGGGAGCGAGGGGGGTCTGGTGATACGACCACCAGGCCGAGACGGCGATGCCGAGGACGAGAACCAGAGCGAGCCGCACGCGACGACGGTGCTCGACGCTTGAGCGAGTGAGGAGGAAGACCGCGAGTGGGTAGACCACGTAGAACTGCTCTTCGACCGCGAGCGACCAGAAGTGGGTGATGAGTGACGGTGCGATCCCCGGGATGAAGTAGTTGCTGCCCGTGGCGATGAGGCGAAAGTTCGCCGCGAAGAGCGACGCCCAGCGCACGTCGCCGAGCAACTCGGGGTTGAAGTTCGCGCCCAGCGTGAAGTACGCGACGAGGACGGTGGCGACCAGCACCACCGTGGCGGCCGGCACGATGCGTCGGATACGCCGCGAATAGAACGTTGCGAGATTCGCCCCGAGGTGCCGGGGCGCCTGGCGCAAGAGGAGCGACGTGATCACGTAGCCGCTGATGACGAAGAAGACGTCAACGCCGATGTAGCCACCCTCGAAACCGGGCACGCCGGCGTGGTCGAGCACCACGAGTACGACCGCGATCGCCCGCAGACCCTGGATGTCACCACGAAAGTGCGACGGCTCACTCGTGGGAAGCGCGCGAACGCTCTCGGGGTCGATGATCACGCGGCTCATTGGTGAAGCGTAATTCTCCGCTCGCCGTTCAGGGCGAGATTTACGTCGCTCAGAGGTCGGCGAAGGAGAGAGCGCGGATCTCGCCGCCGCGGATCTCGACGTTGTTCTCGTGGCTGATGCGAAGGAGAAGCGCCACGATCACGTAGTTGGCGAGCAGTGAGCTGCCGCCGTACGCCATGAAGGGCAGCGTCACGCCCGTGAGGGGCAGGAGGCGCAACACTCCGCCCATGATGACGAAGGTCTGGATGCCCACGGTGGCGGTGAGGGCGGTCGCCACCAGGCGCACGTAGTCCGAGTGGGCGCGCTGGGCGATGCGAAAGCCCTCGCCGACAAAGAGCGCGAAGAGCGAGAGCACGAGAATGATTCCGACGAAGCCCAGCTCCTCGCCCACGGCGGCGAAGATCATGTCCGACGTGATCTCGGGCACGGTGCCGCTCTGGCCGAGCCCGAGGCCGGTGCCCGTGATGCCACCGGCGGCCAGTGAGTACCAGCCGTAGGCGAGCTGGTGGGAGACCGTGAAGTTGGCGGTCGACCACGGATCGAGCCACTGGCTGACGCGCACCTGGACCTGAGAGAAGTAGTTCGCGGCGATCACCGCACCGCCGGCGAGCAATCCGAGACTGAGAACGACGTACGTCTTGAGCCCGGTGGCGACCCAGAGCATC
>JAJXXB010000158.1 GCA_021781315.1 Actinomycetes bacterium
CGACGTTCGACGTCGCGGCGGGGTCGATCAACGTCATCCTTGGGCCGAACGGCGCGGGCAAGTCGACGCTGCTGAAGGCCGTGCTCGGTATCGTCCCGCTCGCCGCGGGCGAGATCGAGGTGCTCGACGCCGCGCCGCGTCGCGGCGACGCCCAGGTGGGCTACATGGCTCAGTCCCGAGCCGCGGACCAGCTCTCGACCCTGACCGGGCGCGACTACGTGGGGCTCGGTTTTGACGGCCCACGATTCGGCTGGCGCCGCGACGGTGCCAAGCACGCCACCGTCCAGCGCGCCCTCGAGCTCACGGGGACGCTCAGTTTCGCGGACCGGGCGCTGCGCACGCTCTCGGGGGGTCAGCGCCAGCGGATCGCCCTCGCGCACGCCACGGTCTTTCGTCCGCAGCTGCTGCTGCTCGACGAGCCCCTCGCGGGGCTCGACATCGCAGCCCA
This sequence comes from Actinomycetes bacterium, assembly GCA_021781315.1. The sequence goes on from JAJXXB010000158.1 coordinate 449, forward strand.
GGCCGAGATCGTCGACCTGATCAACCTGGTGCGGGTGAACACCGGGGCCGCCATCCTCGTCGTCGCGCACGACCTCAACCCGCTCGCCACCATCACCGACCAGGTGCTCTGGATCGCTCGGCGACAGATCCGCAGCGGCGCCATCGGCGACGTCGTGAACGAACGCACGCTGAGCGAGCTCTACGGCCACCCGATCGAGATCGTGGTGACCCCACGGGGCCGGCGGGTCATCGTGGGCCTCGAGGAGGAGTTCGCCCACCCCCACCCGCACGGACACGACCACAGCCACGAGGACGTGCACGAGCACTTCGCCGAGGTCTACGACGAGGTCACCCGATGAGCCTGTGGTCGCTGCTGATGACGCCGTTCGTGAAGAACGCGTTCTACGCCGTCACGGCGGTCGCCTTCGCCGCCGGGCTCGTCGGCTATTTTGTCGTCCTTCGACGTCAGGCCTTCGCCGCGCACGCGATCGGCCACATCGGCTTCGCCGGCGCGGCCGGCGCGGTGCTGCTCGGGCTCTCGCCCATGACGGGACTGCTCGTGTTCTGTCTCGGCGCTGGTCTCCTGATCGGCCTCGGCGGTGCGTCCCTCGACGACCGCGACGCGGTCGTGGGCGTGACCCTGACCGCGGCGCTCGGCCTCGGCGTGCTCTTCATCTCGCTCTACAGCGGCTACGCCAACGCCACCTACTCGATCCTCTTCGGCCAGATCCTCGGGGTGACGGTCGGGGACGTGTGGCTGGTCGCCGCGCTGTCGATCGCGGTCGTGCTCGTCGTCTCGGTCGTCTACCGGCCGATGCTTTTCGTCTCGGTCGACGCCCAGTCCGCGGAGTCGCGCGGCCTATCGGTGCGCGGCCTCTCGCTGCTGTTCATGACGCTGCTCGCGCTCACGACGGTGGTCGCGATCCAGATCGTCGGGGTCCTGCTCGTCTTCTCGCTGCTGGTCGCGCCCGCCGCGGCCGCGGAGGTGGTCACGCGTCGCCCCTGGCGGGCGCTGGTCCTGTCGACCGCGCTGGCGCTGGCGAGCGCGTGGGTCGGGCTGTTCCTCGGCGTGTGGATCGGCGGCCCGGTGAGCTTCTGGATCACGGCGCTCGCGTCCTCGTCGTATCTCGTCGCCCGACTGGGTGCCGGGTGGCGGGCGCGCGCCGCGCTCGCGGTGAGTGCCTAGTCTCGGGGCGTGACCTCCGACGCGGTTTCGCTGCTCGCCGTCTGCCACTTCCCGCCGGCGGGCACCGCGGTGGACCTCGCGGTGTCCGGGGGCCCCGACTCGGTGGGTCTCCTGCTGCTCGCCATCGACGCCGGTCTCGCGGTGACGGTGCACCACGTCGACCACCACCTGCGTGCGGCGAGTGGCCAGGACGCGCGGTTCGTCGAGGACCTCGCCAAGACCCTCGAGGTCGCGGTCGTCGTCCACGACGTCGAGGTGGCGCCGGGACCCAACCTCGAGGCGAGGGCCCGCGCGCACCGGCGCGGCGCGCTGCCGCCGGGGGTCATGACCGGGCACACGATGGACGACCTGGCCGAGACGGTGCTGCTCAACCTGTTGCGCGGCGCGGGTGTGGACGGACTCTCGCCGATGGTAGGGGACCCGACCAAGCCGCTGCGTGCGGTGCGACGATACGACCTGCACGCCTACGTCGCCGGGCGCGGGATCGAGGCCCGGCACGACGAGACCAACGACAGCCCGGCCTTCTGGCGTAACCGGGTGCGCCACGAGCTGGTGCCGCTCGCCAACGACATCGCCGGACGCGACGTCGTGCCGATCATCGCGCGCCAGGCGGGTCTGGTCTACGACGAACGTCGGTGGCTCGACGAGCTCGCAGCGCTCGACGGGCGCCCACTCGACGAAGTCGACTGCCGTGAACTGCACGCCTGGCCGCGCGCGCGGTTGCGCCGGTGGCTACGCGAACGACTGCGCGACGGTAACGAAGCCCACCCGCCGAGCGCGGCTGAGGTCGAGCGGGTCATCCGCGTCGTCGACGGTGACGCCACCGCAGCGGAGCTGACGGGTGGTCGTCGTGTGAGCCGACGACACCAGTTCCTACGACTCGGGTAGTCAACTACGCTGGCCATGCATGGGCCCGCACGACGACACGGCATTTACCGCCCACTGGGCGGCGCACGACCTCGGTGAGGTCGTCGTGTCCGCGGCCGACCTGCGTGAGCGGATCGCTGAGCTCGGCCGAGAGATCTCGCGTGACTACGACGGTCATCCGCCGCTGCTGGTCTGCGTGTTGAAGGGCGCGATCAATTTCATGTCCGACCTGATGCGCACCATCGAACTGCCCGTCGAGGTCGAGTTCATGGCGGTGTCGAGCTACGGGGCCGCGACCAAGACGAGCGGCGTGGTGCGCATCGTGAAGGACCTCGACGTCGACATCGCGGGGCGCGACGTGCTCATCGTCGAGGACGTCGTGGATTCGGGACTCACCCTCAACTACCTGCGTCAATACCTCGGCGCCCGCAGCCCGGCGAGCCTCGAGGTCTGTGCGCTGCTGTTAAAGGAGGGCGAGCAGCGCGTCGAGCAGGACCTCAAGTACATCGGCTTCTCCATTGGCCCCGCCTTCGTCGTGGGCTACGGACTCGACGTGGGCGAGCGGTATCGCAACCTCGACGGCATCTACACCTACGTCGGCGAGGCCTGAACGTGGTCGATCGCCCGCGCGTGGAGGCCCTGGTGCGAGAACTGCTCGAGGCGATCGGCGAGGACCCGACCCGCGAGGGCCTGCTCGAGACGCCCCGGCGAGTGTCGGACATGTACGTCGAACTCTTCGAGGGACTCGAGGCCGACCCCGGCGAGCACCTGCGCGTCACCTTCGAAGCCGCCCACGACGAGATCGTGATGGTGCGCGACATCCCCTTCACGTCGTTGTGCGAGCACCACCTGGTCCCCTTCATCGGCCACGCCCACGTCGCCTACCTGCCCGGCGCCGACGGGCGGATCACCGGACTGTCCAAGATGGCCCGCCTGGTCGAGGGCTACGCGCGCCGCCTCCAGGTCCAAGAGCG